>JACFMZ010000112.1 GCA_019455105.1 Bacteroidota bacterium
GAACAAAACCGATATTTTCATGCAGAAATAAATCCGAACAAGACACCCTACACCATTGTTATTCCTCCGCCGAACATTACCGGCATTTTACACATGGGACACATTCTGAACAATACACTTCAGGATGTTTTTATCCGCTGGAATAGAATGGAAGGAAAAGAAGCCTGTTGGATTCCCGGAACCGACCATGCGGGAATTGCCACGCAGCATGTTGTAGAAAAATCATTATTAGTAAAAGAAGGAATTCAACGGCGGGATCTCGGCAGAGAAAAATTTATTGAACGGGTGTGGGCATGGAAAAAACAGTACGGCGGAACAATTAATAAACAGCTTCGCACTCTCGGCGTTTCATGCGATTGGGAGCGAGAGCGATTTACCATGGATGAAGGACTTTCCGAAGCAGTAAAAGAAACTTTCGTCCGTTTGCATGAAAAAGGATTGGTGTATCGCGGAAAATATATTGTCAACTGGTGCCCGAAAGATCATACCGCGTTAAGCGATGATGAAGTAAACCATATTGAAAGCGACGGCAATCTCTGGCACATTAAATATCAAATTGAAAATTCAAACGACTACATCGTTGTGGCGACCACTCGCCCTGAAACAATGCTTGGTGATACCGCCGTTGCCGTTAATCCGAAAGATGAGCGTTACAAACACCTGGTGGGGAAACATGTTCGGCTGCCGATTGCCAACCGCAGCATTCCCATTATCGCGGATGATTTTGTTGACCAGCAATTCGGTACAGGCGCCGTAAAAGTAACTCCCGCCCACGATCCGAATGATTATCAAATGGGTCTGCGTCATAATCTTCAGCAGTTAATTATCATGGATACATCGGCGAAAATGAGCAACAACGTTCCGCCGAAGTATCACGGATTAGACCGCTACGAATGCCGGCGCGATCTTCTGCGCGATCTTGACCAAGCGGGATTTTTATTGAAGACGGAAAAACATACGCACAGTGTCGGTCACTGCTATCGATGCGATACCGTTATTGAACCATATCTTTCGGATCAATGGTTTGTAAAAATGAAACCGCTCGCCGAACCGGCACTGAAAGTTGTGCAGGAAGGAAAAATTAAATTCTATCCCGAGCGCTTTACAAAAATTTACGAACACTGGATGACGAACATCCGCGATTGGTGTATTTCCCGCCAGCTCTGGTGGGGACACCGCATTCCCGCATGGTATTGTGCGGGCGATGAGCACAGCACAATTGACTGCAAAGAGCCGATTGTTTCCCGTACGACTCCCGAAAAATGTCCGCATTGCGGTTCAACCAAACTTCGTCAAGACAGCGACGTGCTGGATACCTGGTTTAGTTCGTGGCTCTGGCCCTTTTCTGTTCATAATTGGCCCCAACAAACTCCCGAGTTAAAATATTTTTATCCTACCGATACGCTTGTTACTGCGCCGGATATTATTTTCTTCTGGGTGGCGCGAATGGTTATGGCGGGGCTGGAGTTTATGGGAGAAATTCCGTTCAAAAATGTTTATTTCACAAGTTTAATTCGGGACGGTCAGGGAAGAAAAATGAGCAAGTCGCTCGGCAATTCTCCCGATCCATTGGATGTTATTGCAACCTTCGGCGCCGATGCGCTTCGTTTCACCGTTCTCTTTCTAGCGCCAATTGGGCAGGATGTGTTGTATGAAAACGAGAAATGTGAAATCGGCAGAAACTTTGCAAATAAAATTTGGAACGCGGGACGGTTTTTAATGATGAATCGCGATCAGTTCACCGGCGAAGATCATCAACAGCCGGAAATTGAAAATCAACTTGCCGACCAATGGATTGCGTCACGCTTCAATTCAACAGTGCGGGATATTCGAACTGCCATGGAGAATTTTCGTGTAAGCGATGCAACAAAAATTATCTATGACTTTCTCTGGAAAGATTTTTGCGACTGGTATGTGGAGTTTACAAAAAACCGTCTGCAGGAAACAGATTCCGTAAATGAAAAAAGAGCCATCGTCAATCGTGCTTTAAAAATTTACGAAGAAACCTTAAAACTTCTTCACCCTTTTATGCCGTTCATTACGGAAGAATTATATCAGCATCTTGAAGTGCGAAGCGAACACGACACTATTATGCGCGCTCCGCTTCCGCAGGTTGATCATTCGGCAATCAATCCGCAGATTGAACAGGAAATGGCATTTCTCCAAGAAGTTGTCAGCGCGGTGAGACAAATTCGTAGTGAAATGAATATTCCGCCTTCCCAATCGGTAAATTTTGCTGCCAACTGCCATGAGAAGGAAAAAATATCCGTGTTGGAAAATAATTTAGCAGCACTGAAAAAACTTTGCAAACTCGATTCAACAGCTATTGGAATCGGACAGCCCAAGCCGGGATATGCCGCCAGCGCCGTTGTTAAGGGGCAGGAAATTTATATTCCGTTGGAAGGATTGATTGATATCAATGTAGAAAAAGAGCGGCTGCAAAAAGAAATTACGCGGCTCGAAGGACAACTGCGCGGCGTATTGGCAAAACTCCAAAACGAAAATTTTGTTTCCAAAGCGCCGAAAGATATTCTGGAAAAAGAGCAGTCAAAGAAGCAAAATTTTCAACAAACGTTAGAAAAACTAAAAAGCAATCTTGCACAGCTTGCCGGATAAATATTCCACAGAAGAAAAGCACGATCATAACATTGACCGCGCTTTTCTTCTTGAACATCTTTCGAAAACCAACATCGTTCTCCTTGAAACTGCGCGGCAAGATTCAATAAACAACCGCAATTTTCTCTTCACCAATCCGGAACAAATTCTCACGGCATATTCAGCCCGTGAGATTCCCGCTATCTTTGATAGGATTGAAACCGCGCTGGCGGCAAATAAATATGTTGCCGGTTACATGACTTATGAAGCAGGATTTCACTTCGAGCAGATTTCTTCCCAACACTCATTGTCTTCACCGCTCCTTTGGTTCGGCATTTACCAAAAGCCGATGGAAATAGAAGCGACGCTTCTGCGTTCTTTAGAAGATGAAAAATTATTTACGATTACTCAGCCACAGTTCAACCTTCACCGTAATGATTATATAAAAAAAATCCATACAATTAAACAGTTTATCACTCACGGCGAGACATATCAAGTAAACTTTACGGACAAATTTATATTTGATTTTTCCGGCGACTCGATATCATTCTATCTTTTTCTTCGCGAGAAACAACGAGTTCCATATTCTGCCTTGATAAGAACGGAATTCGGAGAGATCCTTTCATTTTCACCGGAATTATTTTTTCGCCGCGACGGGAATACGATTACCACAAAGCCGATGAAAGGAACTTGCAAACGCGGAAGAACGGTGCAGGAAGACGCCGACCTTTCGCTGTGGCTTCACAATGATAAAAAAAACCAAAGTGAAAATTTAATGATTGTGGATCTGCTGAGAAATGATCTCGGCAGAATTTGCGAGCCGGGTTCAATCACTGTTTCTGAAATGTTTTCCGTTGAAAAGCTTGAAACCATCTTACAAATGACTTCAACAATCTCCGGCAGGCTGCCGGAGAAAATTTTATATTATGATATTTTCAAAGCGTTATTTCCCTGCGGTTCGGTTACCGGTGCTCCGAAAATCCGCACAATGCAGATTATTGACAAATTGGAACAACAGCCGCGCGGCATCTATTGCGGCGCAATCGGGTACTTTTCGCCCGGTGCGATATCCGTTTTTAATGTTGGCATTAGAACAATACACCTAGAGCCATGCAAGAAGAAAAATTCCCGTCTTTTAAGAAATGCTGTTCAAGCAGGAACAATGGGCGCAGGAAGCGGAATTGTATTTGATTCTGAGCCTGAAAATGAATTTGATGAATGTCTCGTAAAAGCAAATTTTTTACGGCATGAACATCCGCAGTTTGAACTATTGGAAACAATAAAATGGGATGCCGCTCATTGGATATTTATTGATGAGCATATTGCCAGAATGCAATCGTCTGCAGAATATTTCGGATTTCCCTTTAATGAAAAATTGATACAGGAAGAATGTAAGACGAAGGAACATCTTCTTGACCCCGTAAAGCAATACCGCGTACGGATCCTGCTTTCGCAAACAGGAAATGTATCTTCCGAAGTCTCCATTCTGAAGCCGATACCAGGCGACAGTAAAATAAAAATTGCATCCGAAAAAACTGACTCTACCAATCCGATGTATTTTCATAAAACAACATATCGTCCGCTCTACAACAAGTATCGGCAATTAGCGGAATCAGAAAATATTCTTGACTATATTTTTTTAAACGAAAACAATGAAATAACGGAGGGAACCAATTTTAACATTATTATCAGAAAAGGTAACTTCTTTTATACCCCTCCGTTATCATGCGGAGCAATCGGCATTTACCGATCCTATTTTCTTCGTACTAATTCTAATACCGTTGAGAAAACGCTGATTTATGCTGATGTACTGCATGCCGATGAAATATATCTTTGCAATTCTGTGCGGGGATTGATGCGAGCGGAACTGCTTTTAGAATAACGTTTTACAGCTCTCTATTCACTGAAAAATTTTTTATATATTACAAAAAAATTGATTACTAAAAATTGTCTAAAATACTTCATTGTTACAGTGCTCTTTCTTTGCATCACTGCCGCTCAAGAAAAATACAGCAAGGTAGAAATCGCTGTTCCTACCGAACAAGAGTATTCTCGACTCGTTCATCTCGGTATTGCCGTTGACCATTTTACAGGGAAAATCGGGAACACCATTAGTGTGTATCTCAGCGAACGGGAAATTCATACTCTTCAAGAAAATAATATTCCTTACACGGTTCAAATTGATGACTGGAAAACATTTTACGCCGACAAACACTCTCAAAAAAATAATCCATCGCTTGCAATACATAACGACGTTCCAAAATATTTTCGTTACGGCGCCATGGGCGGATTTCTTACCAATAATGAAGTGATTCAGCAGCTTGATTCAATGCGTCTGCTCTTCCCCGCTATTATTTCAGCAAGAGAAAGCATCGGAACGACCTGTGAAGGCAGAACAATTTTTTCCGTGAAAATTTTTAAAGGGACAGAAAAATCTGAACCTGATAAACCGGAAGTTCTTTATACAGCACTTCATCATGCACGCGAACCGGAAGGAATGATGACCGTAGTCTATTTTATGTGGTGGCTGCTGGAAAATTACGGAATAGATACGGAAGCAACCTACCTTGTTAATAACCGGCAGATGTATTTTATTCCCGTTCTTAATGTTGACGGGTATGAGTATAATCGAACGACAAATCCCAACGGCGGCGGAATGTGGAGAAAGAACAGACGAAATAACGGCGACGGCTCTTACGGCGTTGATTTAAACCGCAACTACGGACCGGAGTATATGTGGAATGCGGTAAACGGCGGTTCAAGCACCAATTCGTTTGATGAAACTTACCGCGGCAGCGCGCCGTTTTCCGAACCGGAAACGCAGGCAATACGAAATTTTGTTTTTGCGCATAATTTTAAAACATGTTTCAATTATCATACGTACAGCAATCTTCTTGTTTACCCGTGGGGCTATGCATCGCGGGAGACTGAAGACTATAAAATTTTTCGAACATGGGCGTACGACCTTACGGCAATTAACCGGTATGTAAGCGGAATTGATATGCAGACCGTTCAATATTCCACCTGCGGTAATTCTGATGATTTTATGTACGGCGATACAACCGGCGGAAAAACAAAAATTTTTGCCATGACTCCGGAAGTCGGCGCAACGGGGTTTTGGCCCAGCACGGCGGAGATTATTCCTTTGGCACAAGAAAATTTAGAGATGAATAAATTACTGGCACATTTTGCCGGAAGTTCTGTAAACGTTAAAAGCATTCAATTTCCAAACTTCATAACACCAAACCAGCCGGCAAGCTCTATAATAACTTTTTTTAATGAAGGACTGCTGCCATCATCCGAGTTTTCGATTCTTTTTCAAAATCAAAATGAAACGGCATACGCTTCTGAATCAATTCTCTCTTTATCTTCGCAACAATTATTTTCAAAGAATGTGAATTTTACTGCTTCACCTGTCAATTCTGTAACCGGAACATTTTCCTATGCAATACGGAATTTTGATTCTTCCTTTGTTTCGAATCAAGAGGATGTAATAATTTATTTCGGAAAGCCGGATACACTCTTGTTTGACGATGCCTCAAACGGAACTTTTCAATGGAATACCGGAAGCGGATGGAATATCGCCGATTCAACTCTTCATACGCCGTTCTCTCCGCCGTATTCATTTTCAGACAGCCCCAACGGAAAGTATAAATCAAATTCTGAAAATTCACTTACACTGTTGAATGGAGTTTCTCTTGCAGGATATCAAGCTGCACAGCTTCAATTCGCAGCGTATTGGGAAATTGAACCGTCATGGGACTTTGCGGTTGTTGAAGTCTCAACAAATAATGGAAGTACATGGAATAACTGCCGCACAAACCTTATGCATAAAGCCTCAGCACGCAGCGGCAGCAAACAGAAAGGAAATACCTACGGCTATGACGGATATACTCCGGGAGGCGATTGGATTATGCAGTCAGTTGATCTGACGCCGTATGCCGGAAATAATATTGTAATCCGCTTTCGCTTATCATCCGACACAGCAGAAGAACGAGACGGATGGTATCTGGATGATATAAGAATTTTAGCCTACAAGGCGATGCCGTCCATTGTAGAAAAACAAAATCTTCCATTTTCATACGCTTTATTGCAAAATTATCCCAATCCGTTCAATCCGGCAACAACAATATTTTTTCAGCTCCCGACACGTGATTTTGTGACAATAAAATTGTATGATATAGTCGGACGTGAAGTTTCTACGCTGATTAATGAAGTATTGGAGGCGGGAAAGCATTCCATTCGTCTTAATACAGAAAGTTTATCTTCAGGAATATATTTTTACAAAATGTCTTCTGGAAATTTTTCATCAATTAAAAAAATGGTCTTCGTAAAATGAGTCAGAATGAATTAATTCAAAAATTAGTTTCGGAATTATTAAATCAACGCACCCCGACAGAACCGCATGTGTGCTGTAAAGATGGTATCTGCACCGACGGACTGTGCGTTATTCATAACAAACAAGGGGTACAAAATATTGTAGAAAGCGGTGCGTCCCGCGTTACGGCAAGCGTCGGCGTTGATGCGGCAGGAGGCGTAACGCCGGATATTGCAAAAATGATTGACCATACACTTTTAAAGCCCGAAGCAACCGTTGAACAAATTAATACATTGTGCAGCGAAGCAAAAAAATTTAATTTTGCCAGTGTCTGTGTGAATCCTTCATATGTTACTTTGTGCGCTCATTTGTTAAAAGATACCAATGTTCGCGTCTGCACGGTTATCGGCTTTCCGCTCGGCGCTACTACAACGGAGACAAAAGCTTTTGAAACTGAACATGTTATCCGCAATGGTGCTACGGAAGTGGATATGGTTATCAATGTCGGCAGACTGAAATCGAAAGAATACGCCGTGGTTGAAAACGATATTTTTGCCGTTGTCAGCCAGGCAAAACGCCACAATGTTTTGACGAAGGTAATTATTGAAACAGGACTGCTGACGGATGAAGAAAAAGTCATTGCCTGCATGCTGGCAAAACGAGCCGGAGCCGATTTCGTAAAAACTTCCACCGGATTTTCCAAAGGCGGAGCAACAGCGGCGGATATTGCATTAATGCGGTATGTTGTGGGAAGTTCAATGGGTGTTAAAGCCTCCGGGGGAGTGCGCACGCGTGAAGATGCGCTGGCAATGGTCGCCAGCGGCGCGGATAGAATCGGCGCCAGTGCAAGTGTTTCCATTGCTTCCGGAACAGCAGCCAGCGGAGGAGGCTATTGATTCGTACAGCGGGAAATAGCGTTCTTTTATTTTTCTTTTGCCTTCTTCTTTTCGGATGCGGTTCTTCTCAGGAATCTTCCGAACAAAAGAACGTGAATAATATTTCTTCGTCAAAAAAAGAATCTGTCCGAAAAAACAAATCAACACTGCCGATTATTTCTTCGACAAAGAAAAAAACTCAGCCGCAGAATAAATCTTCCGTCGGTTTTTCTGTAACTTCCGATACTATTGTTGTTGAAAAAGGAAAAAAGGATTTATCCAAGAAACCGCTTCAGCAGAAAGTGACCGAGCCGAAACATTTTTTTGCCGTGCAAATCGGCGCTTTTAAAACGCCAGCTAATGCTATGCGCGCAGAAGAAACAATAAAAAAACGCTACCGCCACAAGACACTCAGTTTCTTTGACGAGCAATTGAAATTAGTGCGGGTCTTCGTCGGAAACTTTTCCACGGCAGCACAGGCAAATGAATTTCGCAAAACTCTCCAAAAAGAATTTCCGAAAGAATACAGTCAGTCGTTTGTATGGGAATTAAAAAGATGAAAACAATTGTAAATGGTGTTTTTGCATTATTTCTTTACTTCATTCTTTCCGGTATGAATCATGGTGCCGCTGAAAGAGAATTGTTCAACGAACAAGATACGCTGTACTACTCTTCGCCGAAAGAAAAACTGAGCACTTACGAACGATCATTCAAACCATCGTATTACGATACCGAAGTTTATCTTTTCAAAAAGAATGATACGACAAAAACCGTCGCCGTAGCGCTCGATCAAACATACGCGCTGCCGGAAACAACGCAGGGATTCCGCGTTCAGCTCTTCAGTTCAAATTTGTATGATGAAGCAACGGCATTTAAAAATAACGTCAACACTCTTTTCCCTGAATTGTGGGTGTATAT
>JACFMZ010000113.1 GCA_019455105.1 Bacteroidota bacterium
TACTCTTTCTGTGCATCATTATTATTCCACAGCTTATAACATTGATTCGATTGGTGTGAAGAGTTATACCGGAAGAGCAATAGGTACGTTTTTACGCTCCCGCTCAAATATTCAGAGTTTTAACAGGATTATTAACGAAATAGAAAGAAAATAATTGAATGATGTCAAAGATACTGATATAATAATTACCGCTATTAGGTAATAATTACTTAAAGATTTTAGCTTTACCGAATTCCCGTCCAATTTTTAATGTTTTATTTTGGCATACTAAATGTAATATTATTAGCATACGACAAAGTATATAAATTCTCAAATACATAATTCACAATTACAAACCACACACTATACATAGGAGCACACCATGGGACAACAACAACTTCTTCTTATTATCCTCGGCGTAATTATCGTTGGTATTGCCGTAGCAGTCGGTATTACCATGTTTCAGGATAACGCAGTAAGCGCAAACCGCGACGCAGTAACGAACGACCTCGTTCAATTAGCGGCAAAAGCACAGCAATTTTACCGTAAACCTCAAGCATTAGGCGGCGGCGGAAATTCATTTATTAAGTTAACTGCAGATACAGCGGGTATTAGCTTATTAGTTTCGCCTGCATTTTTTAATAATGATAATGGTTATTATCAAATCCTCACAGCAGGTACTGCAGGTGCGGTTGTATTTCAAGGAACCGGTAAAACAGCTCTTGCCGATGGATCGTTCCCAACATATCAATGTACAGTTTCGGCTGCAGGTTATACTGTAACAATGATGCATTAATAAATTAATTTGTTTCTTGGGGCAGATTGAAAAATCTGCCCTTTTCTTTTACATTAAGAAATTTTTGCTATGGGTCAGCAACAACTGTTATTGCTAATTTTGGGGGGAGTAATTGTTGGAATTGCGGTTTCAATAGCAATTGTCATCTTTCAGGATAATGCAATAACAAAAAATAAAGAAGCGATTACCAATGATTTGCTTCAGCTTGCCGTAAAAGCACAGCATTATTATTACAGACCGAAATCAATGGGAGGCGGAAGTCATTCGTTTGTCGGGCTTACGGCTGATTCGCTCGGATTGCACAAAATTTCTACCATTGAATTTTCTGATAATTCAAACGGTAAATATTCAATTATTACTGCCGGTGATGCTAGCCATGTTATTTTTAAGGGAGTGGGGAACGTTGAATTAGAAGACGGAACATTTCCTACCCTTACCCTTACCGTTACGCCGCAAGGTCAGGTTCTCTCCATCCTCAATTAGTATTCCAATTTCTTACCAAAATGTAATTTGACTGCCATTGGCAGGGATTATTTTAATTTTAAATTTGTATATTAGGTCATTGATTTTGATTGCAGGCAATTGTATTTTTTCATTGTAAACACACAAGAATAATTACTTATGGCTGAATATAGAATTGACGGTGTCTCATTAAGCGGAAAACCTGTTCAAGGTATTATTAATGCCGAGACCTCTAAAGAAGCAAAATCGAAAGCCACGCAACTGGCACGTGAACGGAAATTTAAAGTTTCCGGTGTTCATCCGCGCGTAACATTTCTTTACCGCGTAAAGAAAGGAAATGAGAAACCGCAGGATGGCGAACAGAAAGCGTTTACCAAGCAGGAAGTTGTTGAGGCGCTTTCTAAAATGGGTTATCAGGTCGTTTATGTCCGGAAAAAATTATTTGAAGGGAAAGGAAAAGTTCCTGAAATAGAAATTGTATCATTTGTGCGCGTCAGCTCCGATTTAATTCGACAAAAACTGCCGTTTAATGATATGATGACGATGTTGATTAACGATATTCAGAATAAAACGCTGCGTGAAACTATTCGAGAAATTAATCAGGATCTGAAACAGGGAAAAGACAGCGAGAAAGCATTTATTAAACATGAACGTGTTTTAGGAAAATTTGCATCGCATATGCTTGGGCTTGCATCGAAGAGCGGCAACATGGGAGAAATTTTTGAATCGACGGCAAAATTTCTTGAACGGAATGCGCAATTTAAAAAAGATTTAAAGAGCGCTTTAATTATGCCGGTGGTAACATTAGTAATTCTTTTCGGCGCTGTTGCATATTATGTTGCGGTTATTTTTCCGGATACGGCAAATCTTTTTCAAAAATTTAAGATTGAACTTCCGCCGATGACAAGAGCCACTTTAAAATTAAGCGACTTTATTCAGAATAATATTATTTGGTTAACGCTGGCAACCGTTATTCCCCTCGGCGCATTTCTTCGTTTTGCCTCAACCGAACGCGGAAGATTTTTCTTGGATCAATATCTATGGAAAATTCCGGCGATCGGCGACTTGCTGCATAAAACAAGTATTGAAATTTTCTGCCGGGTGTTTTACGCGCTCTACAGCGGCTCAGGAGAAAATATTGAAGTGATACGAATGGCATCGGAAGCGTGCGGAAATAAATATATGGAAGCGCAGATTAAAAACGTTGCCCTTCCGCTGATGGTGGAAAAAGGAGCGGGCATTACCGAAGCCTTTGAAGCTTCGGGCGTCTTTACCAAAACGGCGCTCTCACGATTTCACTCCGGCGCCGAAACAGGAACAGTAAAAAATACTGCGCTGCAGCTTGCCGAGTATTATGAAAAAGAAACCGGCTACCGCATGCGTAATGCCATTGATCTTATCCAGTTGGTTATTTCAATGATTATTATGGTTGTGCTGACGGCATTAACACTTGTTTCTTCTGAAACGGCAACGATAAAACCGAAAACACCGAACAGCATTATTCATTTTCTTATGCAATGGTTTTAATTGAATTAATGATGAAGGATACTCTATGCCAGATATAGATATCACTGATAAAATCGGCTATACTCTTCTGAAGAAGGGAATTATTGATTATGAAATGTTGGAAAAATCTCTTCGTATTAAGGAGAATGAAGCGAACAAGAAAGAACGGCGCAACTTAGGTCAGATTCTTGTTTCGGAATTTCAAGCCGATCATGATGCGGTGTTTCGCGAGGTTGCCAATCTGTATGCCTTCCGGGAAATTTATCTTGCCGATGAAAATATTGATAAAGGGCGTATTGAATTTATTAGAAAATTTATTGACGCTCTTCCTGATGGAATTCGGGAGCTGGTGCTTGTTACAAAAATGCTTCCGTTAAAGTTTGATGAAAAACAACTTGACAAACTTATTATTATCTGCGTTGACCCGACCGACAGGAATATCCCTCTTATTGCCAGAAATTTTAACGTTAAGAAACATGAAATTACGTACTGCCGGTTAAAAGATTTACAAAATCTTATTGAGCAGGTTATTCCCCCGCAAAATGAATTTTTAAAACTGCTTGAAGATTCTGAAATACGCGTTGATACCGGTGAAGACAGCGAAGCGCAGGTGGATGAAGATGAACTGAATGCGGAAATTAATAAAAGCGCTTTGGCAAATCTTTTTGAAGGATGTTTAGTTGAAGCAGTGCGGCAGGGAGTTTCGGACGTTCATATTGTTGCCTCCGAAGGGAAGCGGACAAATTTTATGTTCCGTGTTGACGGAAATTTAAAAATTTGGCATGTGCAGGAAAATACCATGCCTGAGGCAGTGATGGCGGTTATTAAAGACCGCACAAAGGGCGTTGATAGATTTGAACGTGAAATGTCTCAAGACGGATTTATTCAACGGGTGATAGACGGGCATCAGCTGCGGTTTCGTGTTTCCATTATGCCGATTGTAACAACGGAGTTTAAAAATAAATTTGAAAGTATTGTTATCCGCGTATTGGATGATCGGAAAGTTATTACCGATTTAAATAAACTCGGACTGCAGGGACCGGCGCGCGGATTTTTTGATAAATCAATTAACAAACCGCAGGGAATCGTAATTCTTACAGGTCCCACAGGTTCCGGAAAATCAACAACGCTTATTGCGGCGTTATACCAAGTGATTGATCCGACGGTTAATGTTTTAACTATTGAAGAACCGGTAGAATATATTATTAAAGGAGCGCGGCAGTTAAAAATTGGACCGAAAATGTCGTTCGAGCAGTCCATTCGCGGTATCTTACGTCATGATCCGGATATTGTTCTTGTCGGTGAGATGCGCGATAAAATTACGGCAGAAACAGCAATTAAACTCGCCAACACCGGTCACCTTGTATTTTCTACACTTCACACAAACGATGCGCCGAGCGCCGTTGCTCGTTTGTATAAAATGGGGATAGAACCGTTTCTTATCGCCTATGCAATTAATATAATTGTGGCACAGCGCTTGATTCGTACTCTCTGTAAGGTTTGTAAACGTCCCATTGATAACGATGAAAAGCCAGATCTGCTGAAGTTCGGATTTTCCGAACAGGAAGTTGCCTCTCATACGTTTTATAAAGCGGTCGGCTGCGATAAATGTAACGGAGGATATAAAGGACGCGCCGCCATTCATGAAGCGCTTTATTTTACCAAAGCCATTAAAAATATTATTTTAAATGCCGGTGAAAAAGTGGATGAAAATGCCATTCGAGATCAGGCGGCAAAAGACGGAATGTGGACACTGCGGCGTTCCGGCATGGAGCGTATGAAAGAGGGAATTACGACTCTTGAAGAAGTTATTGCCACCACGGTTGAAGAAGATTAACCATTAGAAATATTTAAGAATTGTTTTATTGTATTTTACTGTATCTTTGTTCTACAACAAGCATTAGTTTTTTTAGAATGGTACTCTCATGGGATTAGGACAAACGTTATTAACTATTATGGCGTTGATATTGATGGGCAGAGTCATTCTGACAATGAACACCGTAACTCTCGATACAGGATTTTCGAAAGATATGGCGGAGTACAGAATTACCGGAACCTCATTAGGAATTTCGATGCTCGAAAAAGCCAACCAGTTATTTTATGATGAGAACTCCATCTTAGCCAGTATAAGCAGTGTAAGCAGTTTCTCCAATGTTCCGCTTGGGTATGATTCCGGAGAATCAAACGAATCATTGTATGATGATGTGGATGATTACAATGGATTTATTAAATATGATACCTTAGCAAATTCTGCGATATTTAAAACCACTGTGAAGGTTGAATACGCCGTTGTTTCCGGCGGTAGTATTGTTACAACAAACGCCAAAGCCTATTCAAAACTTCTTACCGTATATATTACAAGCGATTTTTTAGTTGACTATTCAGTAAACCCGCCGAGACCGGATACGTTAAAATTTATGTCATTATTTAGTTATTGGTATTTTCGGTAGGAGGTGCTATGGGCGGACAAACAATATTAGACCTTATTGCTTCAACGCTGGTGTTCGGCTCCTTACTTCTTATGGGATTACGAATCAACGCTTCGAATGCCGATAATATGCAGGCGTATCGCGGTGATTTACTGGTACAGGAAAATCTTGTTTCTGTGGTTACAATGCTTGAATATGATTTTAGAAAAATCGGTTATTGTAAAGATCCGTCGAAAATACCCGACCCTAATAAGGCGATTATTTATGCTTCTACAAATAAAATAAAATTTTTAACCGATCTGCCGGTTTCATCTTCAAATTTAATCGGAGACGGAATTGTTGATACATTGGAATATTCTGTCGGTGATGTTTCTGAAACTCCCAATACGCCGAATCCGAGAGACCGGTTACTGTATCGAGTGGAAAATAGTTCGCCGCGAATCGGCGTAAATTTGGGTGTAACAATTTTTGACTTGCAATATTTTGATGAAAGTAAAACAAAACTTGCAGTGCCGGTTGCCGTACCGGGAAATATTCGCACTATTCAAATTACCATTCAAGTAGAAAATTTAGCCGGATATACGTATTTAAAACAATTTGGCGGCGGAGTTATGGATTCGATTCTTAACACTTATCAGTCTGCATATTGGAGACAAGTACGCCTTGTTGCACGTAATTTAGATAACCGCTGAAGGAGGAACTATGGGAAGAACAGCAATTTATATGGTTATTGGATTTAGTACAATTTTTCTCTTTATCGGAAAAAGTTATTACGATATTAAACTGCAGGCGTTGGACAATTCATTAAATTATTATGAACGCTCACAGTTATATAATGTGGCGAGCGCCGGAGCAAACATTGCGTGCTCACAATTGTTTCAAGATAATAATTGGAGAGCGGGATATAGCGATATTTCTTTTAACGGCGGAAAATTTTCGGTTACCGTTACCGATACGACAGAGCGGAGAGTGAATATTGTTTCAGTCGGAACTTTTCAAGGGACAACGCAGGTGGTAAGAGTTCTTATGCAGCCGAGTAACTTTGGGAAGTTTGCAGTTTTTAACGGTGATGAAAAAGGAGTTAAGTGGGCATCGGGCGATACGGTCTGGGGTCCATATCACACCAACAGCAAACTTGAAGCAACCGGATCGCCGGTATTCTACGGAAAGGTTTCCGCGCTTGAAGGGAAATCGGGCGGCACTCCGAAATTTTACGGCGGCTTTACTTCCGGTGTTTCCCTGCCGTTACCGCAAAAAATTATTACTTCAGATTCTGCAAAAGTAAACGGTAAATACATAGATAACATTGATACTGTTTGGGCATCGTTTAATTCAAACGGCACAGTTTCAATTCGTCAAAAGAAATCTGTTCCATTAAAAGATACTAGTTTTACAACTTTAATAAATGCCTTTGCACCGAATGGTGCTGTTACTTATTACGGGGCTGTTATACGTGTGAAAGGAACAGTTAATGGAAGAGTAACTTTTTCTACCGTCGGTGATTCTACATCAGCAGGATTTAGTTCTTCTAACAAAAAAGGGGGGAAAATATTTATTGACAGCAGCATTGTGTATAATTCAAATCCAAAAACCAATCCTAATTCAACTGATATGCTTGGTTTAGTTGGAACCGATAGTGTAATAATTTCAAATAATACCAATAACGTTACACCAACAAAAAAAGGTATTGATTTACAAGCTGCAATTTTTACGCTGAAAAGTTTTTCTGCTCAAGATTATAGTACAATTAAAGTCGGCGGCAGCTATGTGGGAAACATACGTTTAGTAGGCGGAATTACACAAAACGAAAGAGGCGCTGTAGCAACTTCTGGCGGTTGGGGGGGTGGAAGTGGGTTTTTGAAAAGTTACTTTTATGATGAACGATTGCTCGTAACGCCTCCGCCCGGTTATCCTCTTACCGGAGGGTTTGAAATTGTGTCGTGGTTTGAATAAATACATTTCAGCATTTCTTTCTATTGACATTCTCTTATAGGTTCAATATATTGCCGTTGATTTTTAACGTATCACTTGAGAACATTCCCTAAACTATATGTAATTCAAGTGGTCATTATGCATTCAACAACATTTCAATAACTATGCAAGCAATGGCTCCCGCCTCATTAATTATTCCTTCGGAAATTTTAGAAGGTGCTCGTTCTATTCTGCAGCAGGTACGGCAGCAAATTCCTGAATCCACTCAAGGGATTGAAAGACAAATTTTTATCGGCGATTTTACAGAGAAACTTCCGTTGGAATCAAAAATTATTCTTCGGCGGTTAATGGATAGTTTATTGATGAGAATGTTTGTGTTGAACGCTTCCGATATTGATATTGGCGGTTACGGAGGACAAGGAAAAGTTTGGTACAGAATTTTTGGTTCCAAAAAGCCTGACCCGACACTTGAAGCATTTTCAATGGATGATACCAATGTGCTGATTCAAAATTTGCTTACCTCAAGGCAGCGTCAGTATCTCTATGAAATTAAAAATCTTGACTTTTCATATATGGTTATCGAAGGGGAGAAGATGCATCGCTTTCGAGCCGATGCTTATATGGATCTTGATCAGCTTGCATTAAATATGCGCGCCATTAACGCCGTTGTTCGCTCGTACAAATCAATGGAATTACATCCGAACGTAACAAAAATTGTCAGCTTAGCGCATACCAAAGAAGGATTGATATTAATTACAGGAATCACCGGCTCCGGAAAATCCACGACGCTCGATTCGATGATTGATGTCAACAATCATACCGTGGATGGCCATATTGTTGTTATTGCATCGCCGGTTGAATATGTGCATAAATCGGACCGGTGTATTGTGCGGCATCGGGAAGTCGGCCGCGATGTTCTGTCCTTTAAAGACGGAGCAATTCAAGCGCTGCGTCAAGATCCGGATATTATTATGATTGGTGAAATGCGAGACCCGGAAACAATTTTTACGGCGCTCGAAATTACCGATTCCGGTCATAAAGTTTTTTCCACACTGCATACGGCTTCGGCAGTGGAAAGTATTGATAGAATAATCGGCGAAGTTCCTCCTGTTGAACAAGATCGTGTTCGCAACCGCTTTGCCGACGTTGCAAAATTAGTTATATCGCAAAAACTTGTTCCGAGTCTTGACGGTAAGCGGATTGCGGCGCGTGAAATTTTAATATTAAATTCCTCCGTTCGAGCGGCAATTAAGAATGGTAATACGGGAGAAATTTATCAAATGATTCAGGAGTCGACGGAAATTGGAATGAACACAATGGAGCAGGATCTTAAACGTCTCTTTGTTCAGAAGAAAATTTCTTTGGAAACGGCGATTAATTATTCAAACAACAAAAAGCGCATGCAGCAACTCATCGGCGCATAATTCAATTTAACAACCGGTAGGATATGCCATACTCAAAAGATGAAGGTAAAGCAGGGTCAAGTCTTATTTGTTGTGTAAAATATTTGGAGGTTATTCACGCTACCAGTT
>JACFMZ010000114.1 GCA_019455105.1 Bacteroidota bacterium
GATTTTTTATTTTTAAAACTTATGATGATTGATGAATAAAGGCTCTCAGCGCAGTCAAATCATCTTTTGTAAAATACGATACCGCCCCTGCTTCCGCCGCTTCATCACGAAATTCCTGATCCTTATAATTGGAAACAATAATAACTTTTGCATCGGGAAATTCTTTAGTAATCTTTCTCGTTGTTTCAATTCCATTGATGCCGGACATTTGAATATCCATACAAACAAAATCGGGATGTGTTTGTTTAAAAGAGGAAAGCGCTTCTGTTCCATTGCTGCATTCAAACACTTTATCCGTTGAATCTGCTGCCATACTTCTCACCATGGCACGCATAGCGGCATTATCATCGACAATTAAAAGTTTCATACGAGCCGCTTTCATCATTATTGTTATTTCATAAGCAGCATTTTCATTATCCGCATTTTTCCTCCGCTTTGCAGCTTTGCAAAATACATTCCGCTCGAAAGATGCGACGCATCAAAACTTACGCTGTAATTTCCCGCCGGCTGTATTCCGTTTATCAATATTGTTACTTCCTTGCCGAGAAGATCATACACGGTTAATGTTACATTTCCGTTTGCAGGAAGCGAATACTGTATTGTTGTTGTCGGGTTAAACGGATTGGGATAATTCTGCAGAAGCGAGAATTCTTTCGGTGCGGAAGTTACCACCGCTTCCACTTCTTGCGAATAACTGAATTTCCCGTCTCTGTCTATTTGTTTTAAGCGATAGAAATATTTTCCTTCCGAAAGATTTTTTTCGGTGTAAGAATATTTCTTTACGCTGTTTGATGTTCCGCTTCCTTCTTGAAAGCCTATTTTTTTCCACGCTCCGTTTTTGCCGGTTCGTTTTTCTATATCAAATCCTGCGTTGTTGATTTCTGTGGCGGTCTGCCAGTGAAGCGTTACATTGTTTGACTGTACTGCAGCCGTTAATCCGTTTAATTCTACCGGAAGAGGATCGTTGTTGCTTGTGGCAATACTATACTCTCCTGAGGATGATGTTCCGCTTATAATAAATTTAGAATGCCCGGCATCGTTTGTGCTTTGCGATGTAACATCTGTCCATGATGAAGCTGCCGATGAGCGGTTAAGCAGTTTTGCATACGCGGGAGATATTCCTGTTCCGGAATAATCAAACACAACATCCGCCGTAATTTCCGATATTCCTTTTTTCTGAACGCCCCAAACAATTTGCGAACGCTTATCCGCAATGCTTTGTACATCGCTGATAAACACCGTCGGCGAACCGAAAGAATACAATCCAAGCGTATTAACACTGTCGACAGAAGATGAAATAGTTGCCGATACCGTTGCCCCGGCAGCGCCGGTGCTTGTTTCCGTTGCGGCGGAAGGAACAAACGTTCCGTAAATTCCAAACGGCGGATTTGATTTTACATAACCGCTGGTAGAATTATTATTAAAGTTTACACGCGACGCATAGGTATTGCTGACTGAATCGTACGTTGTGGCATTCCCGAGACTGTCAAAAGAAAAGAGCGCAATTAAACGAGTATCATCTGCATTAATATGTTTGTGCATATTTTCCCGTATTTCCTGCTGGGTGCGGGCGACTTTCCAAAGACGCAGTTCCGCTATCTTTCCGTTAAAATAACGCCCGCTGCAGCAATCATCATTTCCGAGAATCAGAGGCGTAATTGAATTGTTCAGCGGAATTCCATCCATCGCAAGCTGTCCCTGAAGATTTCCATCGATATAGAAATAAATATTCGTGCCGTCATATTTTCCGGCAATATGATGCCAGCGATTGTCTTTCACTCCCGTGACACCAAAGACTGTTTTATACTGATAGAAAGTATTCCAAAAATCCATACGCACGGTCGTATCACTCATATTAATTTTCCAGACTCTTTTTGAGGCTTCCGACTGATTGGAACGGTTAAGAATTCCTGCACTTGGACTGTTTGAACCATTGCAGTTAATCCATGCTTCAACGGTAAACGGACCATTGTTCTGCGTGATAGAAGATTGTGAGATATAATCATTTGTTCCGTCGAACGCCATAACGTACGATGAGCCGTCATTTTCCGGCAGAGGAGAAATTGTGATACTTCCTGTTGCAGGATTGGTAAGGAGATACGATGGCTCTGCCCCTGTTCCGTTATATTCATACACCGCAAAATAATAGGTCTTTCGAATAATCAACCCGCTGATAGTAACAACGGAATCTGAGCCGTTATAGACCACATAATTTGAAGAGCCAAGGTTTGTTCCGCTTCCGTAGGCAGCATTTGCCGCAACAGCAATTCCGTTACTCGGAGCAACATTCACGGCGCTGTCTGCCCGTGCAATAACTAACCGTGAGACTCCGTTTCCTTTCGTCCATCGTATTTTTGCCGTCGATTGAGTAAGCAGAGATCCGGTCAGAGAGGAAGATTGCACTGTCGGCTCACTCTCTAACTTTGAATAACTATGGAATCGGGCAGCGGAAAATTTATCTCCGCTGCTGCCGAGCGCGATAATTTTTCCGGCTTGCGAATCAATAAACACAGAACGAATTTCATCGATTCCACCGAGATCAGCCATAACTTTTCCTCCGGTTCCAAATGTTGTATCCAGAGTTCCGTTGGGATTAAAACGCGCAAGACCAAAATCACTATCGGCTCTGCCGCCGACTAATATTTTTCCATCGGCTTGAATGACACAAGACGATATCCAATCATTATTACTCGTGCCGAGTGAGACTCTGGCTCCAAATGAAGAACCAAATGAAGCATCAATACTTCCGTTTGTTTGAAATCGGCAGACATAAAAATCATTGTGCGTAAATCCTGCGGCAATCACTTTCCCATCCGGCTGTACCGCAAGAGCATATGCAATTGCGCTCACCGTATTATTTTCTACATAAGAATATCTTGTATTGTAAAATGCGAATGTATTATCCAATGAGCCGTCTATATTGTAGCGATACACAATAAACGTTGTGCTCGGCGTTCCCGAACTGTTCGTCGTTCCGCCGATATATATTTTTCCATCACTCTGCAACGCTATCGAATAAATCCAAACCCAATATCCTAAATCTCCCGTTGACGTATATTTCACCCATCCAAATGAGGCGTCAAAGTTTCCGGCTGAAGTTAAACGGGTCATTAAAGGAATTGTTACGGAACCGCCTCTGTAATAAGAAAACCCGGCAATCAAAATTTTCCCGTCCGGCTGAACCGCCACAGCATGCGCTTCATTGATTTCGGCGTAGGGTAAAATTGTTTTTCCGTTTGTTCCGAACGTAGAATCGAGCGATCCGTCGGCGTTCAATCTGACTGCGCAAAAATTATAATCTGACCAGTCTGCTGAGCTTGCTCCCACAATAATAATTTTATCATCCGATTGTACGGTTGAGCCGTAAGCAATATCATTCGCTTGAAGAGAAACCACGCTCTTTCCATTGATACCGAAAGTAGAATCTAAACGCCCATCTTTCGTAAAACGTACCGCACCAATGCTGCTTGATGTGGTTCCGCATACCACCAATTTCCCGTCGGATTGGCGCACGCCGCCGCCATTCGCATTGCCTGCAGGAAAACTCACCAAGCTGATACCGTTGGTGCCGAAGGTGCTGTCTAATGCGCCGGCTCTTTGTCCGTAAAGCATTGTTGAAAAAAAGATTGATACAAAAAGTAAGAAATATCGCAGCATAGCGCTCTCCCCAGAATTTAGCGGTAAAGAAAAAGATTAGTGTATAACGAGAAGATACTGTTGAAAGGATTTTTTTGAAAGAAGAGAAGTACTCTTTTATACAGAGTACCAGTACTCTTTTAAATTTCAGAATGCTGAAGTGACGATCGTGCAGATTGCTGGGCGGGCTGCCGTAAAAAATGTTCTTTACAGCATAGCTTTATTTTCTAATGCAAACTTTAACAAGCTGTAACTTCCGGAGAGGTTAAGCTTTTCAGAAATCTTAAAGCGGTAATTATCAATTGTTTTTTGTGAAAGAAACAATTTTTCGGCTATCTCTTTGCTGGTTTTTGATTCTGCAATGAACCGAAGAATTGTCCGCTCCGTCTTAGTAAGCTGTTCAAGTCCGGGATTTTTTTGAGCAAATGTTGAGAGGCATTCTTTGCGCGCAACAAGCTTACCGGTTAACGATGGACTGATATACAACCCGCCCAGCGCAACCGAGCGAACAGCGGCAACAATATCAACCGCGGCGCTTTCTTTTAAAATATAACCTTTTACGCCGAGATCCATTGCTTCATTTAATATTTCTTCATCATCAAACATCGTGAGAAAAATAATTTCTGTCGGCAGGCGGAGTGCTTTAACGGACTTCAATATTTGCAAGCCGGTCATCTTCGGCATATTCATATCCAGCACAGCAATACGCGGCGAATGTTCTTTAATAAACGAAAGCGCCTCTTCGCCGTCGGATGCCGCCGCAAGAACAACAAACTGCGAATCATGGGAAATTGCCTGCTTCACTCCGTCGCGAAACATCGGATGGTCATCGGCAATGAGAATGGTAATCGGAAGTTGTTGTTCCATGTTTACTGAAGTGTTATGGTTAATGAAATAGTTGTTCCTTTGCCCGGTTCAGAAGAACGGGTAAATTTCCAGTGAAACATTTTCGCCCGTTCCTGCATTCCGGATATTCCAAATCCGTCGGCAGAAGAGATTCCTTTTCCGTTATCCGAAATAGAGACAGAAAGAACATTCTCATTCCGTTCTGCCTCTAAGCGCGCCGCTGTTGCTTCGGAATGTTTTATGATATTATTAAACGCTTCTTGAACAATGCGATAGAGATTAATTTCTTCTTCGGGAGAAAGCATTCCGTCAAAATCCGCAATGCTGCCGGTACATTCAATCGGCGTGGATTCATTCGCTCTGCGCACAACAGCACGAAGCGTTTTTGTAATTCCAAGCTGATCCAATTGATGCGGACGAAGGTTGTGTGAAATTGAACGAACTTCATCAATGGTGCTGCTCACTATACCGGAGACTTCTTCCACCTGAAGAGCAAACGGAGATTCTTTGGCAATTGTCTGCAGCGCAACAACCAATTTATTTTTTATAATTAACAGACTTTGTCCCAAACCGTCATGTAATTCCGTTGCAATGCGCTTCCGTTCAACTTCCTGCGATTCAATCAACCGGCGGGAAAATTGGACGTGTTCATCTTTTTCTTTTTGCAGTTTTTTTATGCGGAAATAATAAATCACCGGACCAAGCATAAAAAAAAGCACAACGGCAAGCAGGCGAAACCACCACGTTTGGTAATATTTCGGCAGAATAATAATACGGAGATGCGCTTCGTTTTCGCTCCACGCGCCGGAATTATTCTGCGCTTTCAAGCGAAAGAGATAGGCGCCGGGTTCTAAATTTGTAAACTGCGTAAAGCGCTTCGTGCCGGCATCAATCCACACATCATTCAAGCCGTCCAACAGGTAGTGAAAACGGATTTTTTTCGGTGCAGAAAAATTAATTCCGCTGAATTCTATTTCAAGTTTTGTCTGCTCCGGCTGAAGAACAACTTCATCGGTAAACGGAACGGAGACATTATCAATAAGCACATTTGGAAGAAGAGCCGCAGGAGGAATTTCGTTTACCGAAATTGTTTTCGGATTGATAATCACGACTCCTTTCGACGAAGAAAACCACAGGTTTCCGTCGGAGCTTTTCCAAGAACGGTGAATTCCGCCGCCGCTCATTTCTTCATTCAACATTCCGTCTTCTTTTCCCAACACAAGCGCATTAACGGAAGCAATTTTTCCATCTGCCGCATCATTCAATTCTTGTTTTAAGACTTTGTAGATTCCGTGCACCGAACCAATCCAAAAATTTCCGCTGTCATCCTGTATAATTTGTGAAATAACATTATCAAATAACCCTTGTTGTACGGTAACGTACGAAAATTTTCCGTTCTTCCATCGCGTTAATCCGTTGTTGGTTCCAATCCACACATTTCCGTCATCATCTTCGTACATTGGCGACGCAAAATTATCATTTAAACCGCTCCCCTTTTTATACACCGTCAGCATTCCGTTGGAAATTCTGTTAACGCCGTTTGCGGAAACCGAAATCCATGTATCGCCGTTTCGCGTGCAGAGAATGCTGTTAATTCTGTTCCCCGACATTCCGGATTCCGTATTCCAGAGTGTTGCCTTGTTGCCGGTCATGCACACAGCCCCGTCATGCGCCGTGCCTGCCCACACGTTTCCTTTTGCATCTTCGGCAACAGAAATTATTGATGTTGACCGGCTGAGCAGACTATTTTCAATCAGCCGAACGTTGCCGTTCTGAATAGAATACAAACCGTTTCCCCACGTTCCTGCCCAGAGAATTCCGTTTTGCGATTTGTTTACCGCATAGACGCTTCGCACCGGCTGCGGCAAACGCACAGAATGAAATTTCAACGAAGAATAATCGCCGGCAAGCAATCCATTATCCCACGTGCCGATCCAAATTTTTCCCGCTGTATCCTGCACGCCGGACATAATAATATCAGCGGGAAATCCGTTGAGCTTGGAAAGGGTAATTATTTTTTTCTTCCGGAGAAGAATAAGTCCGTCTCCTTCTTTTCCGAGCCAAATATTTTTTTCACGGTCTTGAAAGACAACCGTAATTTCCGAAAACTTTACTCCCTCAACTCCTTCCAGAATTGTAACGGCAGAATCGGTAATGGCATAAACAGCATTCGGCGTAAGAAGCCATTTTTCTCCGTTCTGAAGATAATATGTTTCTCCCGGATGAACATCGGCAAAGCGGCGATCGATAAATTCTTTTCCGTTTTTTCGTTTAATAAATCCCTTGTTGCGTACGCCGTACCACAATGTTCCGGAATCATCTGCCGCAACGGCAAATCCGCCGAGAGAAAAATTTTCAACAATAATAAGTGAATCGCCGTTCAGGTAAGCAATGCAGCCCTCGCCGACGAAACCCAAATACATTGTTCCGTCTGGAAGCACAGCGGTTTGATTGGCATACGTGCGGGGCAGCCCGTTCGCTTCCGTAAAGTGTAGAAATTTTTTTTCGTTATAGACATAAATACCACGTTCAGTGGCACACCATATTCTTCCGGCGTGGTCTTCGTGAATTGAAAGAATTCTGGCTGCCTGTATTCCGTCGGCGCTGTCTAAACGGAAGAACTTTCTGTTTGTGTATTGCGCAAGACCTCCGGCATCCGTTCCAATCCACAGTCTTCCTTTCCTATCTGCGCAGAGAGACATAACATTGGAGACAAGTAATTCCGGTGTGTTTGCCGCATTAAAGGTCTTCATCCCGACGCCGTCAAAACGAACAAGTCCGTTCCATGTTCCCGCCCAAATATACCCGTCAACAGTCTGCGTAATACAGCGGACGGTACTTTGCGGCAATCCGTCTTCAACGTTCCATTGTTGAAGTACAAATTGATTGGATTGACTGAACCCAAACGAGTAGAAAAAAAGAAGAAGTATCCATTGACTTTTCATGAAAGAATGATACAAAATTTCAATGCAAGAAAAAAATTTAAGCATTGAAAAACCATTTTACCATTCACCATCAGTCATCCTGAGCGAGTGTTTTTTACGAGTCGAAGGATGAAACAATTCTCCTCCTTTGCAGTCTTTTCTAAAATAATTAACTCTCAATACAACCGCACGGCAAAAAAAATAATTTTTATACTTTATCCTTCATCCTTCATACTTGCTTTTGGTGATAAACCTACAATAGTTCTATTCAAACAAAAAACGTTAAGTGGATAACAGAGTAATCTTTAAGTGTTGTAATCCTACAATAGTTCTATTCAAACGAGCAGGCAACACGCTTCAACAACGCTTCGACCCGGTTGTAATCCTACAATAGTTCTATTCAAACGTCAGTACGCGATCGGCAAGGAAACTTAGTAGCAGTCGTTGTAATCCTACAATAGTTCTATTCAAACGCGAATACGATTTTGCCTCCGATTTTTTGATTTTCCGTTGTAATCCTACAATAGTTCTATTCAAACATAAAAATGCTGGAACAATCTATCTTGGAACAAACGGGTTGTAATCCTACAATAGTTCTATTCAAACGTTGAAACAATGCACCACAAGCATTCATTCGGCATTTGTTGTAATCCTACAATAGTTCTATTCAAACGCGCTTCATATGCGCGGTTAAGTATTTCGCCTTGCTTGTTGTAATCCTACAATAGTTCTATTCAAACTTCTTAACGGCGCACCCCAGTGCGATCTGTTGAAGGTTGTAATCCTACAATAGTTCTATTCAAACTTTTGAAAGAGCCTGCATTAAGAGATTCTGACATGAGTTGTAATCCTACAATAGTTCTATTCAAACCGAGTAATGCTTTTTCATTTTCTTTTGTATACTGTGTTGTAATCCTACAATAGTTCTATTCAAACTCAAAGACGCAAAGCGTAGCCAACGGATATAATAGGTTGTAATCCTACAATAGTTCTATTCAAACTGGAAGATCATTACACGAGTTCCGAATTCGGCTACTGTTGTAATCCTACAATAGTTCTATTCAAACGCCAATATACGATGCTTCACTTCTTGGATTTTATCAGTTGTAATCCTACAATAGTTCTATTCAAACCTAATAAGCTCTTTATATAAATGTGGTCAAGTCTTATTTGTTGTGTAAAATATTTGGAGGTTATTCACGCTACCAG
>JACFMZ010000115.1 GCA_019455105.1 Bacteroidota bacterium
TACGTATTCACACAGGGAGCGAATAACAAATTACGGGCATTACAACCAAAGTTTAGCCCATCCGCTCGGTGCAAACTTTCGCGAATTTCTACTAATTAGTCAATATACTTTTAAAAGATTCAATTTTTATTTTCAATTCAATTTTGCTTTATATGGTGATGATACTGCAATGACGAATTATGGGAGAAATATTTTTAAATCTTATGATAATCGCTTAAGAGACTATGGAAATGTTACTGCTCAAGGTATTAAAACCCGCTTTAATAATACAATTTTTTGTTTATCGTATATTTTTAATCCTCAAAACAATTTACGTTTAGAGTTTGAAACAGAATACAGATCTCGAACATCGTTTTTGGCTTCAGAAAAAGAAATAATCTGTTCTTTTGGAATTCGCGGAGGATTTAGAAATCTGTATTATGATTTTTAATTATATTTTTAAATAAAAATAAATTCAATAAGGAATACTATGGCTTTATACTTGATTACAGGAGGAGCAGGATTTATTGGCTCAAATATTGTCTCAGAACTTTTAAAAAGGAATGAAAAGGTAAGAGTACTCGATAATTTTTCTACAGGTAAAAGAGAAAACCTTTTACCTTTTAATGGTCAAATTGAACTTATTGAGGGAAGCATAACAGATCTTGAAACAGTTCGTATGGCAGTGAAAGATGTTGATTATGTCCTTCATCAAGCGGCATTACCATCAGTTCCTCGTTCTATTGAGCAGCCAATAAACAGTAATGAGGTGAATGTTTCTGGTACTCTTAATCTTCTTGTTGCATGCAAGGATGAGCAGGTAAAGAAGGTTGTCATTGCTTCCTCTTCATCGGTGTATGGCAACAGCGAGGTGATGCCAAAGATTGAAACTATGTTGCCGATGCCGCTTTCTCCTTATGCAGTATCAAAACTTGCTTCTGAATATTATGCCAAAGTTTTTTATAAAATTTATAACTTACAGACAATTTGTTTACGATATTTTAATGTTTTTGGTCCACGGCAAGATCCAAATTCACAATATTCTGCTGTCATTCCAAAATTCATAAAAGCATTAATGAATGAGAAGCAACCTATGATATATGGGGATGGATTACAATCAAGAGATTTTAGTTTTATCGAAAATGTTGTTCATGCAAATATTCTCGCAGCAACAACACCGAATATCGGTGGAATCTCAATGAATATTGCTTGTAATCAAGCATATTCATTGCTTGATATTGTGAAGGTGCTAAATAAACAATTACAAACAGATATTCAACCGCAATTTTTGCCTGAGCGAAAAGGAGATGTTAAACATTCATTAGCAGATATCAGCTTTGCTAAAAAGATCATTGGGTATGATGTGCAGGTTCACTGGGAAGAAGGACTTCAGAGAACGGTAGAATGGTATAAACAATATGGAAACGATAAACCGTGAATAATTCAGTTGAGAAAAAAAAGATACTTCTAGCCGTTGCCAATACATCATGGCACCTTTATAATTTTCGACTTCCGTTTTTATTAGAGGTAAAAAGTTCCGGAATAAAGGTTATTGTCGCAGCACCCAAAGATAACTTTTCAGATAAGTTAATATCTCTAGGGTTTGATTATTTAGAATTGCCAATGGAACGTCGCGGTCTTAATCCGATTAGAGATGCCGGCCTTATTTTACATCTCTGGAAAATTTATCGATCTATAAAACCTGATTTTGTGTTCCATAATACTATTAAACCGGTTCTATATGGTACTTTTGCCGCCGGCATGTTAAATATTAATCGGATTATTAATATGATATCGGGGCTCGGATATATTTTTATTGGAGATACATCGAAACATTTTTTACTTCGCCCCATGGTAAAAATGATGTATCGATTTTCATTGAAATACTCGTCAACAGTTTTTTTCCAAAATCCGGATGACAGGGATTATTTTGTTACTCAGAAATTGATTGATGAATCGAAAACTAAAATAACATTTGGATCTGGTGTCGATTTAACACGTTTTACATATGAAGAAAATAAGAATATTCAAAAGAACTGCCACTTCTTGTTTATTGGGAGATTACTAAAAGATAAAGGTCTTATAGAATATGTTGAAGCAGCAAAAAGAATTAAAATAAAATTTCCAGAAACAACATTTACCGTGTTGGGAAATATTGATTTAGACAATCCTTCCCATATAACAGAATCGTTATTACAACAATGGAAAAAAGAAGAAATAATCACACATCTTAGTGAGAGAGAAGATGTTCGTCCTGTTATTCGAACTGCAGATATTGTGGTACTCCCTTCGTACCGTGAAGGTGTTCCAAAGGCAATTTTAGAAGCAATGGCAATGGGTAAGCCAATTATAACAACGGATGTTCCTGGATGTCGTGAAACGATTGTTGATAAACGAAATGGAATTTTAATTCCGGTAAAAGATATAGCTGCACTTACTACAGCAATGGAAATAATGTTAAGTAATCCGGAAGAGCGTGTTATTATGGGAAAAGAAGGAAGAAGAATTGCTGAAGAAAAATTTGATGTTAAATATGTTACAAAAAAGTTAATGGATTCATTATCTTAATAGGTATCAGCAATTGTGATAAGACTTTTAATCTTTGCAGGCACGCGTCCTGAAATAATAAAAACGGCTCCGCTTGTTATTGAAGCGAAAAAACATACTGAAATAGAAACAGTGTATTGCTTAACCGGGCAGCATAAAACAATGGCGCAGGAAGTTTTTTCTATTTTCAATGTCAGAGCAGATGATAATTTGGAAATAATGCGTCCGAACCAAACGCTCAATAATATTTCGGAATCGGTATTTGCGAAAGTCCCGGCTGTACTGGAAAAAATTAAACCGGATATTGTGTTCGTTCAAGGCGATACAACCACAGCAGCAATGGCTGCACTGGCATCGTTCAATATGAAAATCCCTGTCGGGCATATCGAAGCCGGATTACGCAGTTTTAATATGCAGGCGCCCTATCCTGAAGAAGCGAATAGGAGATTGATCAGCGTTTTATCCAAATTTAATTTTTGTCCGACCGATGCTTCTGCAAAAAATTTACGAAATGAAGGCGTTGACGAGAAAACCATTGCCGTTACCGGCAATACTGTTGTTGATGCGCTTCGACTGATTCAGGAAAAATATCGCTTGGATGATTTAAGTATTGTACCGGCTCCCATTCAAAAACCATTTGTACTTGTTACAGCCCACCGGCGTGAAAGTTTTGGAGAAGGATTTCAAAATATCTGCGCCGCCATTCGGGACAGCGCTTTAAAATATCCCCATTTACAGTTTGTGTATCCTGTTCATTTGAATCCGAATGTGAAAGAGCCGGTACATAAAATGCTGGGAAATATTGCTAATGTTTTATTGATTGAACCGGTTTCGTATCTTCCTCTTTTAACAATGCTGCAGAATTGTGAATTTGTCTTAACCGATTCGGGTGGAATTCAAGAAGAAGCCCCTAGCTTCGGCAAACACTGTATTGTCATGCGAACGGTTACGGAGCGGATGGAAAGCGTGGAATGCGGTTTCTCGGAATTGGTTGGCACAGACTATCAAAAAATTATTTCAGCAATAGATGAAACAGTAATAAAGAAAAAGCATCATCCGGTTAAAGAAAATCCTTACGGTGATGGATATAGTTGTGAACGAATTATTGAAGTATTAAAATCTCATTGATAAAAATGAAAATTCTCATTACAGGTGACTCCGGATTTATCGGTTCGTTCTCAACAAAAAAATTACAAGCAGAAGGTTTTGAAATTAACGGTATTGATATTGATCCGCAGAAAAAATATCCGGTTGATTACCCGTATATTGTTGGAAATATTTTAGACGCTAAGGCTCTAGAGAGGTGTATGCAGGGAGTTGAATGTATTATTCATCTGGCGGCTGAACACAAGGATTTTGGCATTTCAAAAGAGCAATATTATGCGGTGAATCAGCACGGCATGGAAACGCTTCTTTCTGCAGCGAATAAATTCGGAATAAAAAAAATTTTATTTTTTAGTTCAGTTGTCGTCTATGGAGATCATCAGCCGTCAAATGAACTTACTGAACCGAGTCCAATAAATCACTATGGTGCCTCCAAATTAGCGGGTGAAAAGGTGTTAAGGCAGTGGGCGGAAGAAAACAATGAACGATCAGCCGTTATTCTCCGCCCTGTTGTTGTATTCGGTCCTTCTAACAAAGCTAATATTTATCGCTTAATTAAAATGGTCTGCGATAAGAAGTTTATTTGGATTGGAGACGGAAAAGTTGTGAAATCCATTGCTTATGTAGAAAACATTGTCGATGCTGCGCTCTTCCTTCTTAATAAAATGAAAACCGGCATTGATGTTTTTAATTATTCGGATGAACCGCATCTGACAACCGAGCGGCTGGTCCAGTTGATTGCTCAAAAAGCAAAAGTGAAAGTGCCGAAATTTAAAATTCCGCTTGCGCCGGTGCAGGCAGTAACAAGATTGTTTGATGTCTTTGCTGCTATAACAAAAAAAGATATTCCAATAACTTCTGCGAGAATTTTAAAATTTAATACCGCAACAGAACATCATTCATCCAAAATTCGTGAAATGGGATTCCAATCTCAATATTCAATAGACTATGGCATTGAACAATACGTTCGTTGGTATTTTGAAGATAAAAAGAATACTGCCCGATGAAATTTGTTGATATCATAATGCAGAAAAAATCAGAGAAGTATGTTCTCTTTACTCTGGATATTCTTTCCATTGCCATTGCCTATACGCTGTATTTTTACTTCAGAGTAAAAAGCGGTATGCTTGAAATTGACGTGAAACCGGAATTTCTTGCGCCGCTTGTTGCCACCACCGTGTATTGGGTGATAATCTTTACGTTCTTCGGATTGTACCGGCTCTGGCATGTCCGATCTCGTGTAGATGAGTTTATTGCTATCTTCAAAGCTGTTTCGCTGGGAAGCCTTTTATTATTCTTTGTAATATTTTTAGATGATCAACGGTACGGAACCAATCAGCCGACACGCCTGCTAATTATTATTTATTGGAGTATGCTGCTGGTATTTGTCAGCGGTGCGCGCCTTTCGTTCCGCAGCATTAAACGCGGATTGTTTGAAAGCGGCCTCGGCTTGGAACATGCGATAATTGTCGGCGTAAATTCCAAAGCCGTGCAGTTATTTGAGAATGTAAAAAAATATCCTGCGCTTGGTTATAAAGTGGTGGGGTTTGTGCGGTTAAATGATTCTCAAAACGACGTTGAAGACCAATCGCTTAATGTGCTCGGTTCTACGGAAGAACTTGCCGCCATTATTGCCGCGAATGATATTGATGACGTCCTCATCGCGTTTGAATCTTCCGAACATGACAAACTTCTCGATGTTATTTCTCACATCGAAAACAGCAGAGTCAGCATAAAAATTCTTCCGGATATGTATGATATTATTTCCGGGCAGGCGCGCACCAGCCAGATTTACGGCTTTCCTCTCATTGAAATTATGCCTCACATTATGCAGCCGTGGGAAGAAAGTGCGAAAAGAGTTATGGACATTGTCATTTCAATTCTTATCTTAATAACAACCGCGCCGTTATGGTTTATTATCGGAATTGCGATTAAAATAAATTCTCCTGGTCCGCTTGTTTACAGTCAGGAACGGGTCGGCAAGGATGGAAAAGTCTTTCGCATGCACAAATTCCGTTCAATGAAACAGGATGCAGAATCGAAAACCGGTCCGGTGTGGGCAACCGAAAACGATCCTCGTATTACAAGCGTCGGCTGGTTTCTACGAAAAACACGATTGGATGAAATTCCGCAGTTTTTTGATGTGCTTCGCGGCGATATGAGTTTAGTCGGACCGCGCCCCGAACGTCCGGCATTTGTAGAAAAACTCGCAAAAGAAGTTCCCCTCTACAAGCGAAGACTAATAGTGAAACCGGGAATTACCGGATGGGCGCAGATAAAACAAGGATATGATACGTCTATAGAAGATGTAAAATCAAAAGTTCGCTATGATATTTTTTATATTGAAAATATGTCGTTCCGAATGGATTTGAAAATTTTAATTATGACCGTTTACGTAATGATAGCCGGAAAAGGTAACTAATGTCTAAAGCACTTGTCATTATTCCGACCTACAATGAGTCGCAAAATGTTGAGAATATTATTAACGAAGTACTTCTTCAGGCAGAAAATGTTGAAGTGCTGATCGTTGATGATAATTCTCCGGACGGAACTGCAGCCATTGTTAAAAATTTAATGAAAACAACTTCCCGTATTCATCTGCTGGAACGAGAACGGAAACTCGGACTCGGCACAGCCTACGTGGCGGGATTTAAATATGCTATTGAAAAACAGTTTGATTTTATTTTTGAAATGGATGCGGATTTTTCGCATAACCCCAAAGAAATTCCGGTGATGCTTTCTGCGATGAATGACTGCGATGTGGTTATCGGCTCCCGTTATATTCAAGGCGTTAATGTTGTCAACTGGCCTATGAAGCGTCTGCTGCTTAGTTACTTTGCAAATATTTACACCCGCATTATCACCGGCATGCCGATTCATGATGCGACCGCCGGATTTAAATGCTATAAACGTAAAGTACTTGAAACAATAAATCTGGATTCTCTCCGCTCCAACGGCTATGCCTTTCAGATTGAAACAAATTTTCTCGCCTGGAAAAAAGGGTTTACAATAAAAGAAATACCGATTGTCTTTGTCGATCGGAGAGTCGGCGTTTCAAAAATGAATAAAAAAATTGTGTACGAAGCCGCCTTTATGGTGTGGAAATTAAAATTTCGCGATCTTAAAAATTAATTTTCCCTCCGTCCGTTCATGGATATTTCCGTTATAATAGTTAATTACAACGTCCGGGAATTTTTGAACAATGCCTTGATATCGCTTTTCAAAGCGGTGGCTCATTTAGAGGCAGAAATTCTAGTTGTCGATAATGCTTCGGATGACGGAAGCGTTGAACTACTGCAGAAAAATTTTCCTTCAGTTAAATTAATAGCCAATAAAGAAAACCTCGGATTTGCAAAAGCAAACAATCAGGCGCTGGCAGAAGCTAAGGGAAACTATATTCTTCTGATTAATCCTGATACCTTAGTGCAGGAAGATTCTCTGGCAAAGCTGATGGCGTTCCTTGTTGAACATCCGAAGGTTGGAATGGCGGGATGTAAAATTCTCAATCCGGACGGTTCATTTCAGCTTCCGTGCCGGAGAAGTTTTCCGACTCCGTGGGCTGCGTTTACCAAAACATTCGGGCTGAGCGCTCTCTTTCCGAAATCAAAACTTTTTGCAAAATATAATCTCACGTATCTGGATGAAGATACGACGTATGAAGTTGATGCCGTCAGCGGCTCCTTTATGTTATTGCGCAGGGAAGTGTACGAAAAAATCGGCGGATTGGATGAATCGTTTTTTATGTACGGAGAAGATTTGGACTGGTGCTTTCGCGTTCAGAAAGCAGGGTGGAAGGTGTATTACGTTCCGGTGACATCAATTATCCATTACAAAGGGGAAAGCACAAAGCGGAGCAACATCGACGAACTGAAAGTATTTTACAATGCCATGAAATTGTTTGTCGAAAAATATCACGGCGGCGCACCGCTCTGGAGCTCATTTATCTATCTTGGAATATATTTCCGAAAGATTGCCGCCGCGCTTGCCCGAATCTCGCGTCCGTTTTTTGCCGCCATTTTTGATGCTGTAATTTTAGCTGCAACAATTTTGCTCGGCGAATATATTCGCAAACAAAATATATTTTCACTTCCTGCGTATGCTTATCCGTGGGTTTTTCTTGTTCCGGCGTTTATCGTCACCGCTTCACTCTTTTTTTCCGGTGTCTATACATACCGGAAGCTTTCTGTCTCTCGTTCTTTTGTGGCAGTCTTATTTTCGTTCATACTCATCTCCTCGCTTACCGCATTTGAAAAAAGTTTTGCTTTCAGCCGTGCTATTATGATTTATTCCGGCGTGTTGTCTCTTCTTCTTATTCCTGGCTGGCGTCTTTTACTACGCCTATTCGGATTAGGAGACAGTCCTTCGCGCGCAACGTTATTCGGAAGGCGTACGGTTATTGTCGGTGTTAATCAATCCGGTCAAGAGGTGTTAAAAAAACTTCGCTCTCGTATCGGGAACGGTTACAATGTTGTCGGTTATGTTGATTTAGACAGAACGCGTGTCGGCGAGAAAATTTTTGATGTGGAAATTCTCGGCAGCATTGAAACGCTGGGGAAAATAATTGACGATTACAAAATCAGTGAAGTAATTTTTTCAGCCGAAAGTGTTTCTTACTCTGTAATGCTCGATCTTATCGCGCGAAACAGAAATCGTATAGTGAATTTTCGCCTTGTGCCGAATAATTTGGAAGTCATTATCGGTAAGCCGAGCGTTGACCAGTTGGATGAAATTCCGTTAATAGATATTGAGTATAACATCGGAAAACTTTCTAATAGAATTGTAAAACGGCTGTTTGATATCAGTGTTTCCCTTTTTCTTTTGATTTGCGTTGCCCCTTTTGTATATTTTCTGCACATCTTTTCTTCAGCACCTGTGCGAGGATTCAAGAGAGCGATTTATTTAATGCCGAAAGTGTTTTTCGGTACAATGAGTCTTGTCGGACAGAGATCGGAAGAGC
>JACFMZ010000193.1 GCA_019455105.1 Bacteroidota bacterium
TAATGCGTTTATTCCATTCATCAGCCGCCAGTTCCTTGCCCAACATCATCGTTACTCTGGCTACCTCGACGGCAACGGGAAGCAGGTCAATGCCATAAAATTGTTTGGTGGACACGCGAGAAATACCAAATTTCACGCTTCTGGCTGACCGGGCGGAAAAGTTGGCGGCAATTTTTTCAACAATCTGCATCTCGATGTCTTTCAGAGCGCGATAGGCGACATACAAAAAATTACCGCATCCGCACGCCGGGTCAAGCACTTTGAAATTTTCAAGTTCGTCAAGTAAATTAGATAATTCTTGCAGCGTGTTTGCTTTGTTCAGCCGTTCTTTCCACGGGCGGACAATGGTGGGGTTTACAATTTTCAAAATATCCGCTTCGCTCGTGAAATGCGCCCCAAATTGATGGCGTTCCTGCTCATTCATTGTGCTTTCAAAAAGAGCGCCAAAAATAGCTGGGTTTACGCTTTTCCAGTTAAATGTAGCAGCATCCGCAAGCAGATTTAGACTGGTTGAATCAAGTTCCAGTGGTTCAACCATATCAAAAAGGCCGCCGTTAAAATATTTGACATCCTTGAACCGGCCACCTTTCGCCGGATTGGGATTTGCCATTTGATTGAACAACCCGCCAAAAAGGTCGTAAGTGCTTTGCCCCTTTTGGCAATCCCGAATCAGTTCAGAAAAAATGAATTGCGGCAACAGCCCAAAATCTTCTGAAAACAGAGCCAACACGCATTGCAAAAGAAACCGCTGGGCAACGGCCCGATCTTCTTTTTTCTCGAAAATCAAATGCTTGAATATTTTGCCAATTGTCCGCGCCGCATCCTGAGAAATTGCCTCAACGTTATTGTGGAAAATTGGTTCTTTGTTTCCCGGCAACATAAAATTAAAGGCACTGGCGCGGTCAACAAAGTCGTCAATGGCAATTTCGTCTACCAGCGACAATTGCCGATAAATCAAGAAGCGGTCAAAATTGCAGAGGATAACGTATTTGGGTTTTTGCGCTCCCGGCCCAATAACGGTTTCCGGGTTCATCTCAATCCAGTAATCGCGGACTTGCGGAAAATGGGCTTCAAGATTCTTTTC
>JACFMZ010000194.1:0-727 GCA_019455105.1 Bacteroidota bacterium
TGACGGAATCAACATTTTCCGTGCAGACGTATTGGCGATGCTATTTGTGGGTGCAATGATTCCGGTTGTATTCTCTGCAATGGCAATGAAATCGGTTGGAAAAGCTGCCATGGAAATGGTAAAAGAAGTGAGAAGACAATTCCGCGAAATTCCCGGAATTATGGAAGGAACAGGAAAGCCCGAATATGCCAAATGTGTGGATATTTCTACAAAAGCAGCTTTGCGTGAAATGATTCTTCCGGGGCTACTCACTATTATCACTCCGGTAGTTATTGGATTCCTTTTTGGAGCCGAGCCTCTTGGCGGATACATGGCAGGAGTTACCGTGAGTGGCGTGATGTGGGCAATTTTCCAAAACAACGCCGGAGGCGCTTGGGATAATGCTAAAAAATCATTTGAAGCCGGAGTTATGATCAACGGACAAATGACCTACAAAGGAAGCGAAGCTCACAAAGCCGCCGTAACCGGAGATACTGTGGGAGATCCGTTTAAAGACACCTCAGGACCTTCGATGAACATTTTGATTAAACTGACTTGTCTTGTAGGTCTTGTGTTGGCGCCAATTCTCGGAAACCTCTCCGGAAATTCCGAACACGAAGCTCCCGTTATGGAAGTTATCGAAGCCGAAACACAAACCGGACAAACCCAAGATGAAACTACTATTTTTGATGCTCTGGAAGAAAGCATAACTTTCGCTGCAGAATAAAAAATCAGAAAATTCAATATA
>JACFMZ010000194.1:737-1077 GCA_019455105.1 Bacteroidota bacterium
CTCGCTTCAATCAAGTTGAGGGTTTTTTTATGTGAGTTGTGCTCCGAAGGATTATTTTGAGGTTTTTTTTGTTGAAGTGGATTCTATTCAAATACCTCGCGTTCACCAATAAAAAACCTTCAAAAACTTGCGGCTCAAAGGAAAGATTCCAATTTTCGCAATCTTTAGGGATTCCTTGCGTTCTTTTTGAATTCCATATGTTAATAACAAAAGTCACGGCCTACATGATGAAAATAAAGACTGTTCTCTTATTGTTTGTGGTTTTCTCTCAAACCGCCCTATATTCAAATGAAAACATTTTAAAATATCTAATTTTCCGCCCTCAGAATATGGAGGTGGC
>JACFMZ010000116.1 GCA_019455105.1 Bacteroidota bacterium
ATCGGTTTCTGAAATGCTTTGCGTCCCGAAATTAATCCCATGCCGCCTGCGCGCTTGTTAATAACCGCTGTTCGTACGGCATCCGCTAAATCGTTTGCGCCGGAAGCGCCGCCGGAATTGATTAAACCGGCGCGTCCCATATAACAATTGGCAACCTGGTAGCGCGTTAAATCAATCGGGTGATCGGTAGAAAGTTTTTCATACATTAACTTATCAAACTTACCGAAACTTACGCCGTCTTTATTCAGCGCTAAGTAGCCGCCGTTATTTTCAGGAAGCTTTTGTTTAATAATATCCGCTTCAATGGTTACGCCGATATGATTTGCCTGTCCGGTTAAATCGGCGGAAACATGATAATCTTTTTCTTTTGTTTTAAATGCATTGTTACGGGTGTAGCACCATAAAATTGTCGCCATACCGAGTTCATGCGCCTGCTGAAACATCTGGCTCACTTCCCAGATTTGTCTGCGCGATTCCGGCGAACCGAAATAAATTGTTGCGCCGACGGCAACAGCGCCCATATCGTACGCCTGTTTAATGCTGGCAAACAACGATTGGTCATGAGTGTTAGGATAGGACATCAATTCATTGTGATTGAATTTTAAAACAAACGGAATTCTGTGTGCATATTTTCTCGCAACCGAACCGAGTACGCCGAGCGTTGAAGCCACAGCATTACATCCTCCCTCAATAGCGAGCTTTACAATATTTTCGCCGTCAAAATATAACGGATTTTTTGCAAACGATGCACCGCCGCTGTGTTCAATTCCCTGATCAACGGGAAGAATGGAAAGATATCCCGTGTTTGCCAAACGACCGTGATTGAATAACTGCTGGATACTTTTCAGCACCGGCGTCGGCCGGTCGGATTGAATAAAAATATCGTCAACATGAGTCGGCGACGGAACATGAATTAATTCTTTGGAAATGGTTGTGCACGTATGCTCAAGCAAATTTTTTGCATCGGCACCAAGCAATTCAACAATATTTACCGCCATAATAATTCTCCTTTACTTCGCTATCAGTTTTTTATACGCTTCAACATCAAGCAGATTGTTTAATTCATCAGGATTGGTGATTTTAATTTTAATCATCCACCCGCGTTCATATGATTCTTTATTAACCAGTTCCGGCGCATCCTGAATTTCTTTATTGATTTCCGTTACCTCTCCGGTAACCGGTGAATATAAATCTGAAACCGCTTTTACCGCTTCAACGGTTCCAAAGCTTTGTCCGCTTTCGAGCTTCGCGCCGATTTTCGGAAGTTCAACAAACACCACATCGCCCAGTTCGCCTTGTGCATATTCCGTAATGCCGACTGTTCCGATGTTTCCTTCTACGCGAATCCATTCGTGATCTTTTGAATATTTAAGATTGTCCGGGAAGTTCATAATGTATTCCTTTTCTATTATTGTTAAACGTGGTTCAACAATTTTTTTTAATCTTTGTAGTTAAATGTTTCAATAAATTTTGTGTCAAAAATTCCTGAGCGAAACTTTTCATCCTTCATCACTTTTTTGTGAAAGGGAACGGTTGTCGCGACACCTTCAATAATCATCTCATCCAATGCGCTGCTCATTTTATCCATTGCTTCTTCGCGGTTCTTGCCGTAAACAATTAATTTTGCAATCATAGAATCATAAAACGGCGGAATAACATAATCCACATACACATGCGAATCAACACGCACGCCGTTGCCGCCGGGGAAATGCAGGCTGGAAATTTTTCCGGGAGAGGGACGAAAATCAAAATTCGGATCTTCAGCATTAATTCGGCATTCAATGGCGTGCCCGACAATTTTTGCTTTTTTGATACTCAATTTCTGTCCCGAGGCAACGCGAATCTGCTCTTTAATCAAATCTGTTCCGGTGACTAATTCCGTAACGGGATGTTCTACCTGAATGCGCGTATTCATTTCCATGAAATAAAAATTTTTATTTTTATCGAGCAGAAATTCAATGGTTCCCGCGCCGAGATATTTTACGCTTTTTGCTCCTTTTACCGCCGCGCTGCCGATTGCTTCACGCAGCACTTCATCCACAACCGGCGAAGGAGATTCTTCAATCAATTTTTGATGGCGGCGCTGAACGGAACAATCGCGCTCGCCGAGATGAATAACATTCCCGAATTTATCTCCCATTAATTGAATTTCAATATGGCGCGGTTCTTCAAGATATTTTTCCATATACACATCGCCGTTGCCGAACGCTGCTTCCGCTTCGGTACGCGCCATAGTAAAGGCTTTCTCCACCTCATCAAGATCACGCACAATGCGCATTCCTTTACCGCCGCCGCCTGCTGTTGCTTTGATAATAACCGGCAGTCCGATTTCCGCGGCAAGTTCTTTGGCAAGTTTTGCGCTTCGTATTACGCCGTCGCTTCCCGGCACAACCGGAACGCCCGCTTTCTTCATGGTATCTTTTGCGTAGGCTTTATCTCCCATTGCCGTTATCATTTCCGGCATAGGACCGATAAATGTTATTCCTGATGATATAACAATTTCTGCAAAGTGTGCGTTCTCCGCTAAAAATCCGTACCCCGGATGAATAGCATCCGCGCCGGTAATTTCAGCTGCCGCGAGAAGACGCGGAATATTAAGATAGCTTTCTTTGCTCGGCGACGGACCGATGCAGACTGCTTCATCCGCAAAACGAACATGAAGAGAATAACGGTCGGCTTCGGAATAGACGGCAACGGTTTTAATTCCCATTTCACGGCATGCGCGAATAATGCGCAGGGCAATTTCGCCTCTGTTGGCTATGAGAACTTTTTTTATCAATGTAGGCTCCAAAATAGAACATCCACGACATTCAGAATCTGTAGGAATGGACGATTCTTCATAAAATATTCGTGGATGGTAAAAAATTTATTGTTCAATTAAAAAGAGAACCTGACCGTATTCAACCGGTTTACCGTTCTCTACCAAAACTTTAACTACTGTGCCGCTCATGTCGCTTTCAATTTCGTTCATCAGCTTCATTGCTTCAACAATACATAACACCGTTCCCTGTTTTACGGTCGAACCGACATCAACATACGGCGGAGAATCGGGCGACGGCTTACGGTAAAATGTTCCGACGATGGGAGATTTAATTTCGTGATATTTTTTGGAGGGCTCTTCGCTTTTTTTCGTTTCAGCAGGTTTTGCAGATTCTGCCGCAACGGATATCGGCGGCGGCATCATCACCTGATGCGGCATCGGCTGCATCATTTGTCCGGATGAGACGACGTTCGGCGATTTTGTGATTCGAATTTTCTGTCCCTTCTCCTCCAGTTCAATCTCATTGACGGCACTTTTTTCAACCAGCTCTAAGAGCTGTTTTACATATTTTAGATCCATTAAGTCTCCGGATTTTTGCTGAGGTTTGCGTTTACTGTTTGACGCGCTCAAGATATTCTCCCGTTCGTGTATCGACTTTTATCATATCACCTTCGTTAATAAACAAAGGAACGTTAATGGTTGCGCCTGTTTCCACGGTTGCCGGTTTTGTCGCTCCGGTTGCCGTATCCCCTTTTACGCCGGGAACGGTTTCGGTAATTTTAAGATTGACGTTGTAAGGGATTTCGGCGCCGACAACCGTGCTGCCGTCAAACATCAATTCCACAATTTCCCCTTCTTTTAAAAACTTCGCACCAGAACCGAGCACCGCTTCATCAACAGGAATTTGGTCGTACGTTTCCTGATCCATAAAATTAAAACTTTGACCGTCATGATAAACATAAGAATATTTTTTTCTTTCCACACGAACAAATACAATTTCTTCTCCGGAACGGAAACGGGTTTCGGTGAGTCTCCCTGTCTTTACGCTTCGCATTTTTACTTGATAAAACGCTCGAAGATTTCCAGGTGTGCGGTGCTGACTTTCTTCAACCATTTGTAAATCATTATTGAAACGAATAAACGCGCCAATCTTCAAATCTGCTGTTGTTGCCATAAAAACCTGCAAAAATCCTTTACTTTTAGCTAAAATTGATTGATTTTGTATAAAAATTGCCAGTAAAGATAGCAAGAATGGCTCTGAGAGTCAAGAAAGTTTCCTTATGAGATTTCCCCTTTTATTTTTTGGAATATTACTCTGCATTTCCTTTTTTCAGGCGTGTGAAACACACCAAACTAAAAAATACGATTCGTCATTAGTAAAGACCTATGCCGAACTCTCTCTTTTATATGAAAAAGAAAAAATGACGGAAAAAATTTCCGACTCACTGTATCAAATTAAAGTGGCGGAATTTTTTACAAAGAAAGGAATGAAGGAATCTGACTTTCGGCGCCAAAGCGAAGAGTTAATGGAAGATTATAAAACGTGGAAATTATTTTTAACGGACGTTTCTCGCGCGCTGGATAGTTTAAAGGCAGTTAAGAAGTGAGAAGTTCGTAATGCTGCATAACACCGATGAGGAATCTCAAAACTTTTTCATTCTCTGTGTATTGTCATTCCGATATCTGCGCTTTTTGCAGATGAGGAATCTCAGCGTTCGTTGTCGTTCAAGATTGAGATTCCTCACTTCGTTCGGAATGACATACCATTCAACTTTCTTCTATTGTCATTCCGATATCTGTGCTTTTTGCAGATGAGGAATCTCAGCGTTCGTTGTCGTTCAAGATTGAGATTCCTCACTTCGTTCGGAATGACATACCATTCAACTTTCTTCTATTGTCATTCCGATACCTGCGCTTTGTGCAGATGAGGAATCTTTAACCATCAAAAACAATCAACAGACTTCACCGAGCAATACCGGTGTTTCTTTCATTCGTTTCAACAACAACATTGCTTTTTCAGTATTCTTATTCTCCACAACAAAAATTAATCCTATTCCGAGATTAAAAGTCCGGGTCATATCATACTCCGGCACCTGCCCGACAGATTGAATTAAATCATAAATAAACGGCCGTTGCCACGAAAGCCAGTCAATGGTAATTTTCAATCCTTTAGGAATTATTCTCATTGTATTGCCGATAATACCGCCGCCGGTAATATGAGACATTCCCTTTACCAGTTTTGCCTTCGTCATCGCCTGAATCGGTTGTAAGTACGAACGATGGACGGCAAGAAGCGCATCACCGAGCGTTCCGTGTAATTCTGAAAAATTTTTCTTCAAAGAAATTTTCGACAGCAGCACGTTTCGCGCAAGAGAATAGCCGTTGGTATGCAGCCCCGTTGAAGGCAGACCGATCAGCACATCTCCTTTGGTGATTAATCTGCCGTTAATAATTTTCTTCTTATCCACAACGCCGACAATCATTCCGGCAATATCAAATTCTCCTTTAGGATAAAAACCGGGCATCTCTGCCGTTTCGCCTCCGATTATGGAACAATTATTTTCTTTACAGGCTTTCGCAAATCCACCGATAACTTCGGAGGCAATGTGCGGAGAAAGTTTTCCGGTGGCAAAATAATCCATAAAGTAGAGCGGCACAGCACCGCAGACGGCAATATCGTTCACGCAATGATTTACCAAATCCTGACCGATGGTAGAATATTTTTTCATTGCAAAGGCAATTTTTAATTTTGTGCCGACGCCGTCAACGCTGGAAACCAGCACCGGATTTTTTACCTTCGGAAACTTCGCCTCGTAAAAAGCTCCAAACATTCCGATATCCGTAAGAACATTTTTTGTAAATGTTGCGCGGACGGTTTTTTTTATTCGCTGAACCAATTCATCACCGGCATCAATATCCACACCGGATTGTTTATACGTTGTTGCCACAGAATTTCCTTTCAATGCTTTACAATGAATTTACATAATTTTTCTCTGAATATATAATCTGGAATTAAACATTCAATTCCGCTATATTCAAAACAAAAACTATGAAAAACGCACTCCTGCTTCCTTCACGCAAAAAAATTCCTATCAATAATATTTACTGTGTCGGCCAGAACTATGCCGAACATGCAAAAGAGATGGGAAGCACCGTTGCCGATGTTCCGGTAATTTTTCTCAAACCAACATCTGCAGTTGTTGAATCCGGTTCATCAGTGATCATTCCGGCAATGTCGAACAACGTTCATCATGAAGTAGAATTGACGGTGCTGATCGGAACATCGGGAAGAAATATTCCGGCGGGTGAGGCTTTAAAGCATGTTGCCGGCTACGGAATCGGGCTGGATATGACCATGCGCGACATTCAAAGCGAAGCAAAGAAACATGGAAAACCGTGGACGACAGCAAAAGGATTTTATACCTCGGCTCCTCTTTCTTCTTTTATGGAAGTATCCGCAATCTCCGATCCGCAAAATTTAGATTTTTCGTTAACGGTTAACGGCGTTCAGCGTCAGAAAACAAATACATCAAAAATGAATTTCAAAATACATGAGTTGATTTCATTTTTATCAACGGTCTTCTCTCTTGAAGAAGGCGATGTGATTTTTACAGGAACTCCGGAAGGCGTGGCGCAGGTTATAGAAGGCGATGTGCTGAACGCTGAACTGCACGGAATTACCACTCTTACTACAACAGTGACAATGGAGAAAAACAGTTGAACGGACTACTTTACGATATCGGCATTGCCGTTATTGCCTCTACGGTTATCGGATTTATCACACACAAATTAAAACAACCCATTCTTCTCGGCTATCTTATTACCGGCGCGCTGATTGGACCGCAGATTGGTTTCGGATTAATTACGGAAGCACAGAGCATTGAAATTATTTCTGAAATCGGTTTAATTCTACTTCTTTTTATTATCGGTCTCGAACTTAATCCGAAGAAACTTATTGCCGCCGGCAAGCAGCTGCTCGTTACCAGTATTGGACAGTTTCTGCTGTGCGTTCTGCTTGGTGTCGGATTCTTTTGGCTGTTCAATTACAGTTTTTCCGGCGGCCAGCTTGATGGTTTATATCTTGCACTGCTTACGGCATTAAGCAGCACGGCAATTGTTGTAAAAATTCTTTATGATAAATTTGAATCCGACACGCTGCCGGGAAGAATTACGCTCGGCGTATTAATTATTCAGGATGTGTGGGCAATTCTGCTTTTAGCTATACAGCCGAATCTTTCCAATCCGTTTACGCTTGCCATTGTTGTGGCAATTCTGAAAACAATTTTTCTCGTTGCCGCGGGTTTGCTTTTCAGCCGGTATGTTTTAAAATATGTATTTGAAAGCATTATCAACGCGCCGGAAATGGTTGTCTTAATGTCTATCGGCTGGTGTTCCTTTGTAGCATTTTCCGCCGGCTATCTCGGACTTTCAAAAGAAATGGGAGCGTTAATTGCCGGCGTATCAATTTCTTCTTTTCCGTTCAGCATTCATGTAACGGCAAAAACATTACCGCTGAGAGATTTCTTCTTAACGCTCTTTTTTATTTCTCTGGGAATGAAAATGGTTGAGCCGACATTTGAAATTGCCGCAATGGCGGGAGTTATTGTTCTCTTTATTTTCTTCTCTCGGTTTGCAACAGTGTATCCGTTAATAAAACTTACCGGCGGCGGAAGAAGAACGGCATTTATTACCAGTTTAAATCTTTCTCAAATAAGCGAGTTCTCTCTTGTTATTGCATCGCTCGGAATCGGCTACGGACATATTCACGAATCGCTTGTTGCGCTCTTAATTTACGCCATGGCGTTCAGCTCTATTGTATCTTCATACGCCATTAAATACAACCATCAGATTTTTCTTTTCTATCAACGGCTTCTTAAACGGCTGGGAGTACAAACCGGAAATGAAAAAATTTCTGCAGCAGAAAATAACATTGGGCATCCGATTGTTATTTTAGGATTTCACCGTGCCGCCCGCGCTCTGGTTCGAAAAATTAAAGCCCACGATCCTTCTCTGCTGAATAAACTTTTAGTTATTGATTACAACACCGAGATACTGCGCGAAATCAGGAAAGACAATATCGCCGGAATTTTCGGCGATATCAGCAGTTATGATACGCTGGAACATTCTCATGTGGGAAACGCAAAGATGATTGTTTCTACCCTTCCCGATTTATTATTGAAGGGAACAAATAACAAACAAATAGTTAAAGTCTGCAGAATGTTGGCTACTGATGCCGTTATTATTGCCACCGCCGATACCGATCAACAAGCGGATGAATTAAAAAAACTCGGCGCCTCGGAAATAATTTTTCCGTATGAAATGGTCGGCGAATATCTGATGCACCATATTGAAAAATCGTGTAGTTAGAGATTTTTTTCTTTTTACAGAATTTACTCTCAGCGTTCTTCAAACAGCATTTTCTTTACGGAAAATTCTGTCGTAAAAATTCTGCTCTTTTTTGCGCCTCTATTCAAGATTTTTATCATATTTTTTTATACTTTTAAACATTCTCTGTCACGCTCTAATAAATTGCACGCGTGATATTTTTTTATCCAATGTATTGAATGAAACTAAAACGAATGACCGAACTGCCAAAACAATATAATCCGCAGGATGTTGAAGCAACAACCTATCAGCG
>JACFMZ010000005.1:0-14215 GCA_019455105.1 Bacteroidota bacterium
AAAAAAATGTACTCTCAGCACTCGCTTCAAATAAAGAAGGACGAGTTTTCAAAAACAAAATCCTATACCATTGTAACAACAGAAAACTCGCTTTCCAATATGATTGGACCGGAGCTTCAAAAAAGCGGCTCCATCACGCGCGGATTTTCGCTGGCAACAAACCGCGACCTAACGGTGAATTCAGGATTTCGGTTACAACTGGCAGGAAAACTTTCCAACGAAATTGATATTCTTGCGGCGTTAACGGATGAGAATATGCCGATTCAACCGCAGGGAAACACGCAAACACTTCAGGAATTAGATAATGTGTTTGTTAATATTAAATCTAAAAATTATGATGCCACGCTGGGAGATTTTTATTTTACTTCTGCCGGAACACAATTTGGGAATGTAAACAGAAAATTACAAGGAGCTAAAGTCAACGCGCAGTACCGATCAAATTTATCGGATAACAATATAACAATTGTCGGCGCTTCTACTCGGGGGAAATTTTATACTAACAGCATGAACGGCAGTGAAGGAGTTCAAGGTCCATATAAACTTGTAGGGAAGAATAACGAAAAAGCAATTATTATTATTGCAGGGACAGAACGCGTGTATGTTGACGGGCAGCTCATGGCTCGAGGCGAATCGAATGATTATTCTATCGATTACGGTTCGGCAGAAATTACTTTCTCAACAAAGCGGCTTATTACAAACGCTTCCAGGATTGTTGTTGATTTTGAATATAGCGATCGTCAATTCACACGTAATTTTGCGGGCGGAATAATTTCAACATCATTCGGAAAAAATAATTCTGCCTTTCTTAATTTATTTCAAGAAGGAGACGACCCTGATTCACCGATTGATGTTTCTCTTTCTGAAAGCGATAAAGCAATTCTGCGTAATGCCGGAAATTCAGTGCCGGAAAAAAGCGGAGTGATGTTTCTCGGTTTGGATTCGCTTGGTATTGGAAAAGGAAATTATGCTGCGGTTGATACAATTATTGATGGAAATAATATGCGTTTTTATCGCTTTGTGCCGGGAACAGCCCAGTCGTTATACAACATTGCATTTTCTTTCGTTGCCAGCCAAAGCGGTGATTACCGGCGAATAGCGCCGGGGCAGTTTATATTTGTCGGTATCGGCAACGGAGAATATCTTCCTATCGTATTTTTACCTCAAGCGCAACTACAACAAACAGTAATTGCCGGTGGAAGTTTTGAGGCGGTAAACAATCTTACCGTTTCCGGCGAAGGAGCTGTCAGCAGGTTTGATCAGAATCGTTTTTCTTCGATAGGAGATAATAATAATCAAGGTTATGCCTATAATTTTGATATTGCATATTCGCCGAAAAATATTTCTATCGGCAAAACATCTGTCGGTGCGGTTGATATTTTTCTGAAGCAGCGATTTAAAAATAAAAGATTTACTTCGTTCGATAGAATAAATGAAATTGAATTCGGCAGAAAATGGAGCACGGACAGTCTTTCTGTTAACGCAAACAGCGATGAAACAATCAATGAATACGGCGCACATTATTCTCCTTTGGAAGGAATTTCAGCAGGCTTTGACGGTGGAAACCTTTTGCGCAGCCGAACATTCTCATCGAATCGTGTCTCCGGTTTTTTTGCGATGAATAACAATGTCTTACCGACAATTAATTATCAGATTGAAAACATTAACGGAACAGATGTTGCGGCAAATATTGAAAATTCATGGTTCAGGGATAAAGGAAATATTGAATATGCCATTTCCGTGTTTACGCCAAGTTTTAGAACGGAACATGAAAGAAGAACTGTAGCCGCACGCAGCAGCGATTCGCTTCAACGTTCCAGTTATGCGTATCAACTTTACGCGCCGAAATTATTTTTAAATAATATTTTCGGAATGTATCTTTCTTCTGAACTAGAATGGAGAGATGATGAAGGAGTGATGAATAACGAGCTGATACCGCAGTCAAATTCATTCACTCAATCCTATGAGTTCGGCGTAAAGGAAGTACGAAGTTTTTCTTTTTCTTCCTCGGTTATACTGCGCGACACTAAATACCATAAAAAATTTCAGGGCACGAATGCGAATCAGCAAACGTTGCTGATTCATTCGCAGTCCCGCTATACGCCGTTTTCACACGGCGTAAATTTAGAAGTGTATTATGATGTTGCCACACAAAAGACTGCAAAGTTAGAACGCTATTTCTATAAAGTGCCGAAAGGAGAGGGGCAATACATTTGGGTTGATGCTAATAATAACGGTATCGTGGATCTTAACGATGAAAATGAATTTAAACTCGATCGCTACGACGGCGAGTATAATGTGCTGCTGTTGAACGGCGATCAGTTATTTCCAATTATTAATCTTAAAACATCCTCACGATTGCGAATTCAGCCATCTCGTTTTTTAATGAATCCAACCTCGTTTGTTGAAAAAATTCTGAAAATCTTTTCAACGGAAACATTTGTTCGCATTGAAGAGCGGAGTTCTGAACCGAAGACAAGGAATATTTATTTTCTTAAACAAAAATATTTTATGCAGCCGTCAACAACGCTGTTTGGTTCGCAATTTATTCAGCAGGATCTTTTTGCCTTTGAAAATAACATTGCATACTCACTTCGATTTCGATTTAACCAGCGAAAGAGCCTCAGCCAATATGCTGCAGGACTTGAAGAAAATTATTCGCGCGAGCGTTCGGCGCAACTGCGGCTTCAATTAAACGATGAAATTTCAAATCAAAGCGATATTATTTTTGGAAATGATAATGCTGTTTCGTCTTCAACGGTGAATCAATCACGGGAAATCTCTTCTTCAAAACTCTCTACGGATTTCTCATACCGTCCTGAACAACAATTAGAATTAGGATTTAAGATTGAAACGAGTCACTCCGAAGATACCAGAACACCTGCCAACGCTGCCGCAGATTTTAACGGCGAAGCAATCCGCACTGTCTATTCATTTACCGGAAACGGACAATTGCGTTTTGAACTTTCACGTGAAGAAGTAATTGTTTCAAATATTCCTTTAGGTTACGTGCTTCCGTATGAATTAACAGACGGCAGAACAATCGGTAAAACAATGTTGTGGAGCGTAATTTCCGAATATCGTATCGGCGCTAACCTGCAATTTTCTATTCAGTATCGCGGTAGAACGCATCCGCGGCTTAATATAATTCACGATGGAAGAATGGAATTGCGCGCATTCTTTTAACAGAATACCGCTTGCATAACCTTGAAATCTTTGGTATATTAAGAGCGTTAATCCCGCCTCAATTGCGGGATTTTTTATTGGATAGAGATAAATGTCTGCAATTATTGAGAAAATTTCGAACATAATTACTTCTTGTATTGAGCAAGAAGGAGCCTATTTAGTGGAAGTGAATCTCCGCGGTGAACGAACAAGTAAAGTAGTAGAAATTTATCTCGACTCGGATGAGGGAATTACGATAGAAAAATGTTCCGTTATCAGCCGAAAAATCTCTGCTCTTCTTGATGAAGCAAATCTTATTGAAGGGAGATACCGCTTAGACGTTTCTTCGCCGGGACTTGATCGTCCGCTGAAACTACAAAGACAATACAAAAAAAATATTGGAAGAAACTGTAAAGTTCAATATCTCAATGAAGAGAAAAAGAGTACCGTAGAAGGTGAGTTAAAAAATATTTCCGAAACACACCTCACTATTCAAACCGGAAAAAATACTGAACTACAGATACCTGTTACATCTGTCATTGAAACATATATTATCCCAAAGATAAAATCATAGCATCTTTTTATTTGGAGGTTTAAATGAATCACGATATAGTCGAATCGTTCTCAGGGTTAGTCAGAGAGAAAAGTATCGACAAAGATATTCTTGCCGGCGTAGTGGAAGATATCTTCGGAATGATGGTCCGTAAAAAATACGGACAGACGGCAAAATTTGATGTTGTTGCCAATATGGACAAAGGCGATATCGAAATATATCTGGAACGAGAAGTTGTAGAACTTGTTGAAGATCCTGTTACCCAAATAGATGTAGCGACGGCACGAAAACTTTCCGGTGAAGATCTTGATGTCGGGGAAGAATATATTGAAATTATTCCGTTAGCGCACTTCGGAAGACGTTTGGTAACTACGGCAAAACAAAATTTTACGCAGCGCATAAAAGAGATTGAAAAAGAATTAATCTATAACGAGTATAATAATTCCATCGGTGAAATTATTGTCGGCGAAGTGTATCAGATTCGCAACAATGATTTGTTGGTGATGCACAATAAAAATGAATTAGTGCTGCCGCGCGGCGAACAAATTCCGAAAGAGCGGTATAAAAAAGGAGATACTGTCCGTGCTATTGTGAAAGAAGTGAAAAAGAATTCCAATATTCCCGTTGTAATAATTTCCAGAACCGATCCGCGTTTCCTCGAACGATTATTTGAATTAGAAATTCCGGAAATTTATGACGGCGTTATTGAAATTAAACGCATTGCACGCGAACCGGGAGAGAGAGCCAAAGTTGCCGTAGAATCTCACGATGACCGCATTGATGCCGTCGGCGCCTGTGTGGGCATGAAGGGTGTTCGCATTCATTCCATCGTCCGCGAATTAAATAATGAAAATATAGATGTTATTAATTACAGCGACGATATGACGGTGTTTATTATGCGCGCCTTAGCGCCGGCAAAACTCCGTAACATCACGCTCGATCTGGAAAATAAAAAAGCTGTTGTTACGGTTGCGGAAGATCAGGTTTCATTAGCTATAGGGAAAAGCGGACAAAATATCCGCCTTGCCGGAAAATTAAGTGGATTAGATATTCAATTAATTAAAGAAGGAAATGAATACGATATTGATCTGGAAGAATTCAAAGAAGATCTTGGCGAAGAAATATATTCGAAATTCATCAACGCCGGATATACGACAGCAAAAGAAGTTATTGATGCCGATTTCAATGAAATTTTGGAAGAATTAGAGATTGACGAAACGACGTTAAAACCGATTGTAGAATTAATACAAAAAGAATATGAAGAAGCGGAAGTAGATGAAGAGAATGATGATACGCATGAAACGTCGAATGAAGAAAAAGATGATGCAAGAGGAAATGTTTAAGATAATTTATCGAATGCTGTTGTCAAAAAAGGTTTTCAATGTCTGAAACTATCGGAAAAAAAATAAAAATTATCAATCTCGCAAAAGAACTCAACCTGAGTCACAACACCATTATTGAGTTCTTAACCAAAAAGGGATATAAAGTAAAAGGCGTCATGTCAATTGTTGAAGACGATATGATGCGTGATATCAATTCCCATTTTAAAAAAGAAAAGGATCAGGCAGAACGGCATCAGCGCAAAATTGCTGAACTGAAAGAGACAAAGAAGAAAATTTCTGAAACGAAAAAGAAAGAAGAAGTATCTGAACCCGTACCGGCAGAAGAACTTGTTCAAGATGTGGTGTCGCCGCTTCCCGCCGCTGAACCTTCCGGCGAGAAAGATGTTGCTCTTCCGGAAGCGGAACTCCCCGCGGAGATTCCGGCACAAGAAGAAACCGGTATTGAAGATACTCAAGAAGAAACTGTTGATGAAGCCAAACTTTCTCCTCTTGAAGAAGCGCGTGCGCATCGATTAACTTCAAAAAAGGGGTTAACGGTAAAAGGGAAGATTGATCTTGTTAAGAAGCGAAAAGAAATTAAAAAGCTGACCGAATCTTCACCAGCGGCTGAAACTGCCGAAGGCGAAGAAGTGCGCAAGAAAAAGAAGAAAAAGAAAAAAGTTTCAGGCGATAAAGCAAAAGAAGTTAAAGACAAACGGGTTGATGAAGAAGTTGTTGAGACGGCTTCTAAAAAGAAAAGAAAAAAAGGGAAACTTCGTCCGTATGAAGTTGATGCAGAGGAAGTTGATGAAGCCATTAAACGCACCATGGCTGAAATGGATGATGCCGAAACCGCTATTAGCAGCAGGGCGCAGCATAGAAAAAAAAGGAAGAAAGAGCGAGAGGAACAGCAATTAGCGGCTCAGGAAGCGGCGGCACTTGAAGCAGAAAAATTAAAGGTTACCGAATTCGTTACCGTCGGCGAACTGGCAAATCTTATTTCTGTCCCGGCCGCTGATGTTATTGCAAAATGTATCAGCCTTGGTATGATGGTTTCCATAAACCAGCGATTGGATAAAGATACTATTATTCTGCTCGCCGATGAATACGGATTGACCGTTGAATTTGAAGAAGAATTTACAGTAGATGTTTTAGAAGATACGCCGGATTCTGAAGAGAGTTTAAAACCTCGAGCGCCGATTGTAACGGTTATGGGGCACGTTGACCATGGTAAGACTTCACTGCTTGATTATTTTCGACAAACAAATGTTGTTGCGGGAGAGTACGGCGGAATTACACAGCACATTGGTGCATATGAAGTTACGCTGCCCAGCGGAAAACATATTACTTTTCTCGACACACCAGGTCACGAAGCATTTACGGCTATGCGTGCTCGCGGTGCACAGTTAACAGATATCGTTGTTCTTGTCGTTGCGGCTGAAGATAATGTTATGCCTCAAACGATAGAAGCTATCAATCATGCAAAGGCGGCGAACGTTCCGATAATTATTGCCATTAATAAAATTGATAAACCGGAAGCAAATCCGGACCGAATACGCCAGCAATTATCAGAAAAGGGAGTTTTAGTTGAAGAGTGGGGCGGAAAGTATCAATCGGTACAGGTCTCCGCTAAAACGGGATTGAATATGAATCTGCTTCTCGAGAAAATATTACTTGAAGCAGAAGTTCTTGATTTAAAAGCAAATCCGGAGAGAACTGCCCGCGGTGCCGTTGTTGAATCGTTATTAGATAAAGGGAAGGGAATTATCGCAACTGTTCTTATTCAAAAATGAACGTTACGAGTCGGTGATCCTTTTATCGTTGGTATTCACAGCGGTCGTGTAAAAGCAATGATGGATGAACGAGGAAAGCGTATTGAAGTTGCCGGTCCTTCAACGCCGGTACAATTGTTGGGATTTGACGGAATACCGACTGCCGGCGATCTTCTTATAGTTGTTGAATCTGACCGAGTTGCCAGAGAAATCAGCCTGAAACGTCAACAGTTGAAACGTGAACAAGATTTCAGACAAATTCACTTTATGACTTTGGATGATATTTCACAGCAAATTCAGGCAGGACAAAGAATTCAAGAGCTTGCCATTGTTGTAAAAGGTGATGTTGACGGTTCTGTTGAAGCATTGGCGGATTCGTTAATGAAGCTTTCAACCAACGAAGTGAAAATCAGGGTTATTCACAAAGGTGTTGGCGCAATTGCCGAATCGGATATTCTTCTTGCTGCTGCGTCCCGCGCATTAATAATCGGATTTCATGTTCGTCCTCACTTAAATGCCCGGCGTCTTGCAGAACAGGAAAAAGTTGAAATTCGTCTCTACAGCATTATTTACGACGCAATTAATGAAATTAAAAGTGCGTTGGAAGGTATGCTTGAACCGACAATGTCAGAAGAGGTTATTGCCACCATTGAAGTTCGCGATATCTTTAAGGTTCCCAAAGTCGGACTTATCGCCGGTTGTTTTGTACTTGATGGAAAAATTACCCGTAACAATAAAGTACGACTCATCCGCGACGGCGTTTCAATCTTTAACGGAACATTAGCTTCACTAAAACGATTTAAGGAAGATGTGCGCGAAGTGGATCATGGTTTTGAGTGCGGAATAGGATTAGAGAACTTCAATGATATTAAAGTGGGAGATATGATTGAAGCATACAAGATTGTTGAAACAAAAAGAAAGTTAGTGTAATGTCGATTCGTACGGAGAAAGTGGCTTCCTTAATACAACAGGAACTTGGAAAATATTTAAGTAAAGAATTGCACGGTAACTCTTTAGTTGGTTTTGTAACCGTTACGGAAGTACGGATGACTCCCGATTTGCGTGTTGCCAGAGTTTATATCAGTGTATTCGGTAGCGATGAACAGAAAGTTTATGCATTAAAGTATCTGGAAAATCAAAGACCACAATTGCGCTCGTTTATCGGCTCGGTGGTTCACTTAAGATTCACTCCTGAACTTCACTTATATCATGATACTTCGTTGGACAATGCGCAGCATATTGAAGAGCTGATTAAGCAAATTCACAAAGATGATAAAGATATACATCAATGATTGATACTTCAACACAAATGCTCCCGATGAACCTGAATAATGAGGGAGATTTTATTTTAATGAACAAACCGTTGGATTGGACATCGTTTGATGTTGTTGCCCGTGTTCGAAGAACTCTTGGCGTTAAAAAGATAGGACATGCCGGTACTTTGGATCCGAAAGCGACCGGTTTATTAATTTTATGTACCGGTAAGATGACAAAATCCATCACAGAGTTTTCAGACTTGCAGAAAGAATATATTGGAACTCTTGAGTTGGGGGCTGTTACAAACAGCTTCGATTCCGAAACAGAAGTTATTGAAAGAAAAGATATTACCGGAATTAATGAAATAAAAATAAAGGAAGTGTTTCATTCTTTTATCGGAATTCAAAAACAACTTCCGCCTATGTTTTCTGCTGTAAAAGTAAATGGAAGAAGATTATATAAGTATGCTCGAAAAGGAAGAACGATAGAAAGGCCGGAAAGAGAAATTCAAATAGCTGAATTTGAGCTGCTATCATTTTCGCCGCCGTATGTAGAATTTCGGATTCAATGCTCGAAAGGAACTTATGTTCGTTCAATTGTTCACGATGTGGGGCAAGCGCTTCGTTGCGGAGCATATTTAACTTCACTGCGAAGAACAAAAATTGGAACATATTCCATTGAAAAAGCTCTGGAAGTGTATCGGCTTGAGGAACTATCAGAACAATACAGCGGAGAGCCCGCGTAAGTGAAGATTATTCGCTCTCTTAAGGAAATAGAATTTAATAAGCTTTCCGTTGTAACTATAGGTACATTTGACGGAGTTCATAAAGCACATTTAGAGATTTTAAAGAAAGTAATTCAAAAGGCAAAAGAAATTTACGGCAGAAGTGTCGTCGTAACATTTGACCCGCACCCGCGGGAAGTTATTCAGCATAACGGAAAAATTGAACTGTTAACGACACTTGATGAAAAATTATCATTCTTTAAATTGCTTGGCATTGACATCGTTTTTATTGTTCCATTTACGTTTGAATTTTCTCGAAAAACATACATGGAATTTTATAATGAATATATCATCAATACCATTGGTGTAACGATTGTCGTCGAAGGAAGCAATCATCACGTCGGCAGAGATCGCGAAGGCGGCATGAATCAGATTATTGAATTAGGAAAACAAAATAATTTTACCATTGAAATGATATCAGATATTTCATTAAACACGTTACCTGTCAGCAGTTCAACCATTAAATCGCTTCTGCATGAAGGAAAAATTGTTGAGGCAAATTTTTTGCTGGGGTATGAATATCACTTTTCCGGAACGGTTGTTCGTGGAAGAGGAATGGGAAGAAAGCTCGGGTACCCGACTGCCAACATTAAATTTGATAGTGAAAAAAAACTTATTCCTAAAATCGGCGTTTACGCCGTAAAAATTTTAGTACGTAGAATATGGTATAACGGAATGATGAGTATTGGTGTTATCCCGACCTTTTTTGAACAGCACGATGTTACCGTAGAAGTAAATATTTTTGATTTTGACGATGATATTTATGACGAAACCGTTACTGTGCAATGCGTCGCCCGTACCCGTGATGAAAAGAAATTTGAAAGCGTGGGAGCGTTAATAACAGAATTGGGAAAAGATAAAATTGAGATTCAACAAATTTTAGACAATTATACTTCACAACAATAATCTTTAAGGAGAAGATGTATGGCAATAACGAAAGAACAAAAACTTGAAATCTTAAAAAAATATGGTAAGAATGAAAAAGATTCAGGAAAACCGGAAGTTCAGATTGCAATTTTAACGGCAAACATCAACAATCTTTCCGAACACTTCAGCACGTTTAAAAAAGATCATCACTCGCGTGTTGGTTTGCTGAAAATGGTAGGAAAGAGACGCAGACTTCTTGATTATTTAATGAAACGCGATATTGAACGCTATCGTAAAATTATTCAAGAACTCGATATACGTAAATAACAAAACATTACAATCCGTCATTGCGAGCGAGCTTAGAGCGGACGAAGAAACCGTATCGAACGATTTCTTCGTCGTCCCTTTGCGAACACTCGCAATGACACAACATAAAAGAAAGAAACTATGATAGTAATAAAAGAACTCCAAGTAGGAAGCTGCACGCTTTCATTTGAAACCGGACGATTTGCGAAACAAGCTGATGGAGCAGTGATGGTTCGCTATGCCGATACAATGGTATTGGCAACAGTCGTTTCTGCAAAGGAAGCAAAAGAAAATGCGGATTATTTTCCTCTTCAAGTAGAATTTAGAGAAAAACTTTCTGCTGCCGGAAAAATTCCCGGCGGATTTATGAAAAGAGAAGGAAAGCCGTCTGATAAAGAAATTCTCTCGGCACGGCTTATCGATCGTCCGATTCGTCCGTTATTTCCTGAACACTATACTTGTGAAACGCAAATTGTTGTAACTGTATATTCTTCCGATCAGCAGAATGATGCTGATGTTCTTGGTGCGTGTGCTGCTTCTGCGGCATTAATGATTTCCGATGCGCCGTTTCTCGGTCCAATCGGTGAAGTGCGAGTCGGCAGAGTAAATGGGCAATTCAAACTTAATCCTACTGACAAAGAATTAGAAAGCAGTGATATCGATTTAACAGTTGCCGGAACTGAAACTTCATTAAACATGGTTGAGGGAGAAGCTAAGGAAATATCCGAAGAAGATATGCTGGCAGCGTTAGAGTTTGGACATAATGCCATAAAACAAATTTGTGCGATTCAAAAAGAGCTTGCCAAAGAAATTGGAAAAGCAAAAAGAACCGTTGAACCGCCGGCAGTAAAGGAAGAACTTGTTCAAGACGTAAAAAGCCTTGCTTCAGAAAAAATTCGCACTATGGCGAAAGGCGTTCTAACAAAAGAACAACGCGGAGATGAAAAGGGAAAAATTCAAACAGAAGTGTTGACTGCATTAGCTGAAAAATATCCTGAGCAGGAAAATTCTATTAAAGCTATTCTCCATGATATTGAAAAATATGAAATGCGGGAAATGATTCTTTCCGATGGAAAGCGTCTTGACGGACGCGGTTTAACCGATATCCGTCCGATTTCCATTGATCTTGGGATTCTTCCACGCGCACACGGTTCTGCATTATTTACACGAGGCGAAACCCAATCGCTTACCACTGTAACACTCGGAACAAAAGATGATGAGCAAATTACCGATGGTTTAATTCCAGAAGCACCGCGGCGATTCATGCTCCACTATAATTTTCCGCCGTTTAGTGTGGGAGAAATTGGAAGACTTATGACGGGTCGACGGGAAATCGGTCATGGAAATTTAGCCGAACGAGCATTAAAGAATCTGGTTGGCAGTGAAAAAGAATTCCCGTATGCAATCCGCATTGTCTCGGATATTTTAGAATCTAACGGCTCTTCATCCATGGCAACGGTGTGTGCCGGCTCGTTAGCATTATTTGACGCAGGAGTTCCGCTTAAAAAAGCTTGCGCCGGAATTGCTATGGGGCTTATAAAAGAAGGGGATAGAGTCGCTGTATTAAGTGATATCCTTGGTGATGAAGACCATCTCGGTGATATGGATTTTAAGGTTGCTGGAACAAAAGATGGTATTACGGCATTTCAAATGGATATTAAAATTCAAGGAATCACTTTAGAAATTATGGCAACCGCACTTCAACAGGCAAAGGCTGGAAGATACCATAAACTAGAAAAAATGAATGCTTCAATTTCAGAACCGAAATCTTCGCTGAGTCCGTATGCTCCGCGTTTTACGACAATAAAAATTCCCACTGATCTTATCGGTGCATTAATTGGTCCCGGCGGAAAAAATATTCGCAGTATCGTTCAAGAGTCTGGAGCTGAAATAAATATTGAAGATGATGGAACGGTAGTTATTGCCGCTACTACTGCAGAATCAGGAAAGAAAGCCGAAGAGCTTGTTAACCGAATAGCTGCTGTTCCTGAAATTGGAAAAACGTACAGAGCAACGGTAAAAAGAATTATGGATTTCGGTGCATTTGTAGAAATTCTTCCCGGTAAAGAGGGCTTAGTTCACATATCCCAGCTTGATACAAAACGGGTTGCAAAAGTGACAGATGTTGTTAAGGTTGGCGATTTCCTTGAAGTTAAACTGCTGGAAATTGATGAAAAGGGAAGACTTAATCTAAGCCATAAAGCAATTCTTTCCGAAGAACAAAAACATAACGAGCACAAACCTGAAACAACAAAGAATTAAGCGTATTAAACGAACGCAGATAATCCTCAGCAGAAATGTTGGGGATTTTTTATATCATGGATAAACAAATTTCTCATGCAAAATATTTGAAAGGGGAGATATCAATTCCCGGCGATAAATCAATTTCGCATCGTGCGGTTATGTTCAGCGCTATTGCGGAAGGTGAATCAACAATTCAAGGATTTTTATATGCCGCAGACCCTCGAAGCACAATAGAATGTTTTCGCGATTTAGGTATTCATATTCAAAAAAATACGAAAAATGAAATTTGCATTAAGGGGAAGGGATTGTATGGTTTGAAAAAGCCATCGAAGACTTTGGATGCTGGAAATTCTGGAACCACAATTCGTTTAATAGCCGGAATACTTTCAGGGCAAACATTTTCTACCACTATTTCTGGTGATGAGTATTTAATAAAACGTCCGATGAAGCGCATTATTGACCCATTAACTCTTATGGGTGTAAAATTTGAATCCGCTCAAAACGGTACAGCGCCTCTTACTATTCATCCGCCGAAAAAATTACAGGCAATTACCTACGAACTTCCCATAGCAAGCGCTCAAGTAAAATCAGCCGTTTTGCTGGCTGGTTTATACGCAGATGGAATAACAGAGGTGATCGAGAACGAACCATCTCGCAATCATACGGAAAATATGTTGGGATTGGAGTCAAGCATAAGAAACGGTAAAACAATAATTTCTGTTGATGGTGGAAAGAAAGTTTTCGCAAAAGAATTTTTCATTCCGGGAGATCCGTCATCGGCAGCGTTTTTTGTTGTTGCAGCGCTGCTCATTCCTCATTCAGAAGTGCTGATAAAAAATGTTTCATTGAATCCTTCCCGTACTGGCTTCCTAAATATTTTAATAAAAATGGGAGGCGATATTCAGATTGAGAATAAAAGAGAAAACGGCGGTGAACCAATTGGAGATTTGGCGGTGCGCAGCTCTCAGTTAAAAAATATTGAAATAATTTCCGGCGACATTATTCCAAATATTATTGATGAAATACCGATTCTTGCAGTTGCTGCTGCGTTTTCCGAAAATCAATTTGAAATTCGCGGCGCTGCCGATTTACGAAATAAAGAAACAGACCGTATTCACGCAGTGTGCAGCAATCTCAAAAAAATGGGAATCGATGTTGAAGAATTTCAAGATGGATTTGCTTTTCTTCCAAAAAAGAATTTACTTTCAAATAGATTTGAAAGTTTTGGCGATCACCGAATAGCAATGGCATTTGGAATTGCGTCGTTGGCTTTACAAGGAGAATCAACTGTACGGGGAGTTGAATGCGCCGACATTTCTTTCCCGAATTTTTGGCAGATTCTTGATGAACTTCAGAAATAATTGAGAAAACTATGGCAAGTGTAACACTGGAAAAGATTAGAAAAGTTTACGAAGGCAATGTTATTGCCGTCGATGATGTTTCTATTAACATTCACGATAAAGAATTTATTGTACTTGTCGGACCATCGGGATGCGGAAAATCAACAACGTTACGTATGATTGCCGGACTGGAAGATATTTCCGAAGGAACACTTTCCATAGATGGGAAAACAATGAATACCGTTGCTCCGAAAGATCGTGATATAGCAATGGTATTCCAAAATTATGCGCTCTATCCTCATATGACGGTTTATGAAAACATGGCGTTTGGTTTGAAACTGAGAAAACTTCCTAAAACTGAAATCGAAACGCGTGTAAAAGAAGCTGCAAAAATATTAAGTATCGAAAAATATTTAGATCGAAAACCGAAAGCGCTCTCCGGTGGACAGCGCCAGCGTGTTGCCGTGGGAAGAGCTATTGTACGCAAACCAAAAGTGTTTCTCTTTGACGAGCCGCTCAGCAATCTTGATGCTAAAATGCGTGTACAGATGCGTACGGAAATTTCTAAACTTCATAAGCAATTAGAGGCAACAATAATTTACGTCACA
>JACFMZ010000005.1:14225-62979 GCA_019455105.1 Bacteroidota bacterium
ATGTTACGCATGACCAAACGGAAGCAATGACGATGGGGGATAGAATTGTTGTTATGAAAGACGGCATTGTGCAGCAAATTGATTCGCCTCTTAATCTTTATAACAAGCCGGCAAACAAATTTGTCGCTGGTTTTATCGGAAGCCCCGCCATGAATTTTATTGAAGGTACAATTTCAGGCAGTAATACTTTACTCTTTACAACCATGGATGCCTCTGTCTCGTTAACCATTCCTGCACAGTTTAAAACTTCACTACAGCCGCTTACCGGAAAAAAAGTGTGGCTTGGAATTCGTCCTGAAAATATTTCTATTGGAAAATCAATAGATGCAGGCGTTAACGGTTTAATAGATGTTGTTGAGCCAATGGGGAATGAAACATTTGTTTATTTTAAGTGCGGTGATACTCAATTAATTTCACGACAATCGACTCAGCAGATTCCGAACGCAGGACAAAAAATTGATTTTACCTTTGCTATAGATAAAGTACATTTTTTTGATTTTACTTCAGAATTAAGTCTCTGATATTATCAGTTTATTATCCATTGTATATAACAACAAAGCCCCAAACGGGGCTTTGTTGTTATATGGTGACTATTTGATGTTGAAACTTTTCTATCATCAGTTCATTTTCAATCCACCTAATAAAATCAGGACCGTATTTATTTAGGAAATGGAGAACGGAAAGTTCTCTTTCTTGAAAATTTCCATTGGGGAAAATATGTAATGCAGCTTTACGAATCTGCTTTAACGAAATTTCTTCTTTCATTTGTTGGGCTTTTTGTGTTTTATTTTTTAAAACTTCCAACTGCTGCTCAATTTTACTAATTAAATTATCTACAGTACCGCTTAAAGTCGGATCAATTTGCTGAATGCCGAAACGAGCTTCCTGAACAGCTTCCTTTAAACGTAAACTCAAACCATCAAATAATGATTCAACTTTTACTTCAGAAACCTGTTCTGAAATTTTTGTCAGAATTGTTTCTAAATCTTCAAAAATATCAATAACGGTAAGGGAATATTTCTCTAAAATCCTTTGAATCTTTTCTTCAATAATTGTAAGACTCGATCGTGGATAGATGAACGGCATTGGTATTTTAAAATATTCATACACAGGTTTGAATTGTGCAAAATAAGCAATCTCTGCCGGCCCGCCGACATAGGCAACAGTTGGAAGGATTGTATCTTGACATAACGGACGAAGAACAACATTCGGTGAAAATTTTTCCGGCGTGGATTGTATTGCTTCATGTAATTCTTCACTGGAAAATCTTTGGCGTGTATTCTTCAAATAATAATCGTTCTCAGAAGGCTCGATTGAAAATCGTCCCTCTTTATGAAACATAAAGAGATTTACAGATTTTCCTTTTACCTGCGCATGGTAGCGTTCTTCTAACTCAGCGCTTTTTTGTATAACCAACTTTGAAACGGCAGAATCAGAATCGAGTTCTTGCAAGAATAAAGGAATAAGCAATTGTTTTGTTTCAACATTGTTCGGATTAAAAAATATTAAACCGGAATTTTCATAAAAATGATTAAAAAATCCGGTGAATGCTTTTAAAAGTGTATTTCCCGGTTTGTAATAACCCTTCACTATTTCTAACAGTGGTTGTGTATATTCAGTGTGAGGCAGCTGAGAAGATAGTTCGGTGTAAAATTTTTCAATTGTCTCATCGATAATAACATTACCCGCAGCACCGATATTCTTTTCTAACGGTATCCCCTTGTACAAATATTCTGCCATTACTAATTCGGATGCACTGTTGATAAAATGAATTTTATTTATTTCTTCAAAGTCGTGATCTTCGCCTTCCAGCCAAAATATAGGAACAAAATTGAACTCTGGATATTCCTGTGTAAGATGTTCGGCAAGTTTAACGGCAGTAATGGCTTTGTAAAGCGTATAAAGCGGTCCGGTAAGTATTCCTAACTGCTGACCGGTAACAACGGCAAATGTATTTTCATTCTGTATTAAATCAATATTTGCTAATGTTTTTATCCCTGAATGATATTCTCTGTTTTGTTCGTTTAGTACGCGAAGCAGGAGACTTCGGTTATAGGTTGTATTTTGCAGTACAGCTAATTTTTCTGTCCAATCTGATTTTTTCTTATAATTTCCGTTATAAAACTTAGCTACATTATCAAAAATGTTTGTATAATCAGAGTATAAATTTGTGACTATTTCCTTGTTTTTTAGATGCTGATAACTAATCCATTCCATTTTTCACCATTTTAAAATTAAACTTTAATTAATATACGAGCTAAAAATAGCATAATCAATTCAACCTTTACTTGCAATTGCTTTTCGTATATTGTTGTAATATATTAAGCTATAGAATTATGCAGAAAGAAAGAAAAATTGTAATTATTTCCGGTGTTAGCGGAAATCTTGGAAAATCTGTTGCATTAAAATTCCTTGAAAAAGATAATTTTGTTATTGGTTTTCATTCCAAAAGAACAGATTCTCAAGTTTTATATCAAGATTTTGCTCATCACGTAGAAAAAATTGCTTTCTTTTCATGTGATATAACAAATGAGCAGGAAATCAGTTCCATTGTTCGCACAATAATCGAACAATATGAAAAGATTGATATTCTCTGCAATCTTGCCGGATTGTATATTCCAAAAATGAAAATTGAAAATGTTAAGATGGAAGATTGGGAAAATTCATTTTCCGTTAACCTAACTTCAATTTTTATTACTACCAAAAATGTTCTTCCCTTTATGAAGTCTGCAAAATACGGAAGAATAATAAATATTTCGGCAATGCCGGGAGTAAAGGTAGAAGAAGAGCGGGGCGCATACGGCATCGCAAAATCCGGAGTAAAATATTTTACCGAGATGGTTGCAAAAGAATTAAAATCAGAAACAAACAGCGATATCACCATAAATGCCATTGCACCAGGAATTATTTCGGAAAATACATCCGACAGCTCAACCGGAAACGTAAGCAAAGCAGATATTGCCGAAATGATTTTGTACCTTTGCTCTGAAAATGCAAAAACAATTAACGGATCAACAATAAATATGTTTGGGAATTTATAGTATGACTTTTTCAGAAAAAATAACCGAGGATTTAAAATCCGCAATGAAAAGCGGCGATAAAAAACGATTAGAAACCATCCGCATGTTACGAGCGCAGATTTTAGAATTTGAAAAAAAAGGATTGAACCGCGCAATGACCGATGAAGATGCATTACAGATTTTAACAACAGCAGTAAAGAAAAGAAAAGAATCAATAGAGATTTACGAAAAAGCAGGAAGAATAGACCTTGCCGAAGGCGAAAAACAGGAAGTTGAAATTATTTCCGAATATTTACCGAAGCAAATGACACGAGAAGAAGCAGAGGCGATAATAACAAAAATTATCGGCGAAAGCGTTGCAAAAGAAATGTCTAAAATAATGCCGCTGGCAATGAAAGAGTTAAAAGGAAAAATTGACGGCAAAATTATTAATGAAATCGTAAAACAGAAATTATCGTAATATGGCAACTATAGATATTGTTATCGGAATTATTATAGTTAATTTCATGAATACCGGATTGCGCTCGGGATTTTAAAAGAAAATTATTGGTCTAGTGTGCTTTGCCGTTGATTTAGTTTTTGCCACAAAATTTTCTGCGGATGTAAGTGAAATGCTCTTTACACCGATTGGAGTAGAAGGAAAATTGGGATTTATTATTTCTTTTCTTGTGATTGTGCTTGCCATAATTCTTACTCAAGGAATTATCTATCGTTTACTTATAAAAGACGCAGTAGATAATCTTTGGAATCGTATCGGCGGAATGCTGCTGGCGCTTGTTGAGGGTGCTCTTTTTATCAGTGTCGGATTAATTCTCTTATCAATCTACCTGAAATTGCCTTCGGACGAGGCAAAGAAAGACTCGGTGCTGTATAAACCGATTAAAAATTTTGCTCCAATGGTATATGATTCTATCAATACGTTAATGCCTGAATCGGAAGATTTTTATAATGTTATTTACAATCAGGTTGCCGAGCAGATTAAAAAGGCAGGAGAGAAATTGAAGTAAGTATGGATGGATTTTACCGCGCAGCAGAAAAATTAGACCTTCCGAAAATCTTACATCGAATTAGTTACTACGCCTCCTCTGAATTAGGAAAAGAAGCCGCTGAAAATCTGGAGCCGTGCTCCACACTTCAAGAGATTTCGGTTGAAATGAAACGCATCGACGAAATGAAACGGCTTCTTGAAGGTGAAAATAATATTCCAATTCAAGGAATAAAAGATATTCGCTCTTCATTACAAAGAGCCGGTATTGCAGAAAGTACTTTATCGGCTGCGGAATTATTATCTATAGCACAAACTATTAACACCAGCCAGAAAATAAAAAAATATATTGAAAGGCGAAGCGATTATCTTCCAGAATTGTTTTCGCTAACATCAGTAATTTCAATACATAAAGAACTAGAATTTAATGTATTTCAAGCTATAGATGAAGAAGGAAGAGTAAAAGATTCAGCCAGTAAAGAATTGAAATCAATTCGTTCGGCGATAATTAATAAAAAACTTCAAATCCAAAGATCACTTGAAAGAATTCTGCGTGCCGTTTCGGATCAGGGAATGGTGAGGGATGAAATTCTCACGACGCGCGATGGACGAATGGTAATTCCTATAAAATCAGAATTAAAAAATAAATTTCCAGGATTTATCCACAGCGCTTCTGCAACTGGACAGACAGTTTATATTGAACCTTCCGAAACTTTAACCTTAAACAATGAAGTGACAGAACTTCATTACAAAGAACAACGAGAAGTTGAACGTATCCTTAAAGAACTTACCTTGCAGGTTTATAATGTTGTTAATCAACTACAATTTGTAGTCGATATTTTAACAAAGTTAGATTTATCTTATGCCAAGGCAAAATATTCTATTGAAATACAAGGGAATACGCCGTTCATCAAAGAAGAAGGTTCGCTGGTTATTCAAAATGGGTATCATCCCATTCTGCTTATGCGCCATAAACGAAATATGGTGGTTCCATTATCAATTCGAATTGGTGAATCGTTTAATACAATTCTTATTTCCGGACCTAACGCAGGGGGAAAATCGGTAACATTAAAAACTGTAGGTTTGCTTTCTTTATTGGTTCGGTATGGTATTCATGTTCCTGCTTCACCTGATTCTGAATTTCCATTATTCCCGAAAATATTTGTTCTTATTGGCGATAACCAATCGATTGAAAATGATTTGAGTACCTTTAGTTCTCAAATTCTTCAGTTAAAAGAAATTCTTGAGGAGGCTGCGCAAAACTGTCTCGTTTTAATTGATGAAATTGGCTCGAACACTGATCCGGCAGAAGGTGGTGCCATGGCAGCTTCTGCATTGGAATATTTGTCTAAAATTAATGCAATAACATTAGCAACTACACATCAAACGGCATTAAAAGCATTCGTTCATAATTCTGTATTGATGGAGAATGGTGCTATGGAATTTAATCAAAACACTCTGCTCCCGACGTATCGATTTAAGGTCGGTCAGCCGGGAAGTAGTTACGCATTTGAAATTGCATCACGTTTAGGAATTAAAAGAGAGATACTTCTACGAGCAAAAGATTTTCTCGGAACACAACAGAATAAACTTGAAAAACTTTTATTCGAATTGGAAAATAGAACTCAACTGCTCGAGAATAAAATTAAGGAATCGGATGCTGAACTATTGAAAAATAAAGAATTATCTAGTATCTATGAACAAAAAAATAAACTGCTAAATAACGAGATAAAAGAATTAAAAAGAAGGGCAGTCGAAGAAGCAAAAGAGTTAATAGAAAAAGCATCTTCTCAAATAGAATTAACCGTAAAAGAAATAAAATTGCAGCAGGCAAATAAGGAAGTTATTAAAACGTCTAAAAATAAAATTACTCAAATTGAAAATGAGTTAAAGTCTCTTGAACAGTCTCTCGCGGATGATAAAACAGTATTAATAAAAAATTTAAAGAAAAAGATAAAAATTAATGATATTATAAAGCTAAAAGCTTCAGGACAAACCGGAGTTGTCTTGAGTCTTCCTGATAAGGAAGGGAATCTCAGCATCGGTTTTAATTCTATAAAGGCTAAAATTTCTCTTGAAAATATAGAATTATTAGAGAAGAAAAATTCTAATAAAACAGCCGTATCTTCTTTTGTTCCAACCGATAAAGAGTTTTCTTCTGAAGTAGATGTTCGTGGCTTTTATGGTGATGATGCCATTACAATCGTTGATAAATTTCTTGATGATGCACTGATAAGCGGGCTGCAACGAGTTGATATTATCCATGGAAAAGGGACAGGTGCACTGAGAAAAAAGATTTCTTTATTCTTAGAATCTGACAAAAGAGTTAAATTGTTCCGGCTCGGCGAATGGAATGAAGGCGGAGCAGGAGTAACGGTAGTAGAACTTTCATAAGAAAAATTTAATAATGAACAGCAAAACAGAACCGACAGTCAATCTTGAGCTTGCATTACACCACGGATTGACCAAAGAAGAATACGAAAAAATACTTTCAATTCTCAAACGCACGCCTACATTTACCGAACTGGGTATTTACAGTGTTATGTGGAGTGAGCACTGCAGCTATAAAAATTCAATAGCTTTATTGAAAACATTGCCGCGATCTGGCAAACGGTTGCTTGTCGGCGCCGGCGAAGAAAATGCCGGTTTGGTTGATATTGGAGATGGACTTGCAGTCGCCTTTAAAATTGAAAGTCATAATCATCCTTCCGCTGTTGAACCATATCAAGGTGCGGCAACCGGCGTCGGCGGTATAATGCGGGATATTTTTACAATGGGAGCACGTCCAATAGCTGCATTAAACTCGCTTCGTTTTGGAAATTTAGATAACAATCAAACCAAGCATTTACTAAAGGGAGTTGTAAAAGGAATCGGTGATTACGGAAACAGTTTCGGAGTGCCGACGGTTGCCGGCGAAGTCTATTTTGAAGATTGCTATCAAACCAATCCACTGGTTAATGCAATGGCAATTGGTATTGTAGAACATCGCCATGTTGCCTCGGCAATTGCAAAAGGGGATGGAAATATTGTAATGATTGTTGGAGCCGCTACCGGGAAAGATGGAATTCACGGTGCCACGTTTGCCTCCGAAGAAATTTCTGAAGCCTCTGAAGCCAAGCGGCCATCGGTGCAGGTCGGCGATCCGTTTACTGAAAAACTTTTACTCGAAGCAACGTTAGAAACAATACGTGCTGGATTAATTGTCGGCATTCAAGATATGGGAGCCGCAGGAATCACTTGTTCCAGTACAGAAATGAGTGCAAAGGGAAATTCAGGAATGATGCTCAACCTTGACCATGTTCCAGTACGCGAAGAGAATATGTCTGCTTATGAAATTATGCTGTCCGAATCGCAGGAACGAATGCTGATTGTTGCCGAACCGAAGAACGAGAATGCAATTAAAGAAATATTTAAAAAATGGGATTTAAATTGTGTAACAATCGGCAATGTAACCAATGATGATCGAGTAAAAGTATTTTACAACGGTGAATTGAAAGCTGATGTTCCGGCAGAAACTTGTGTCCTTGGAGGCGGTGCACCGGTCTATTACCGTGAAACAAAAAAACCGGCATATTTAGAACAGACACAGAAATATGACCTTTCAAAAATTCCTGAACCGGAAAATCTAACGGCGGTAATTTATAAGCTGCTTCAGTCTTCAAATATTGCTAGCAAGCGCTGGGTGTACGAACAATATGATTCTATGGTTCGTACAAATACAGTGTTATCGCCGGGTTCTGATGCCGCGGTTGTAAGAATAAAAAAATCAGAAAAACTTCTCGCCTCAAAAACTGATTGTAATGGAAGATATGTTTATCTAAATCCTAAGAAAGGAACAATGATTGCTGTGGCAGAATCTGCCCGCAATGTTGTGTGTACCGGCGGAAAGCCGATTGCGATTACCAATTGCCTAAACTTCGGTAATCCCTATAAACCGGAAATTTACTGGCAGTTCAAAGAAGCAATTGAAGGAATGAAAGAAGCCTGCCTTGCATTCGATACTCCTGTAACCGGCGGCAATGTTAGTTTTTATAACGAAAGTCCGAATTTTGCCGTTTATCCCACTCCAACAATCGGCATGTTGGGAATTATTGAAGATAAAAAATTTGTTACCTCTGCGGATTTTAAGCAGCATGGAGACCAAATTCTTTTACTGGGTGAGAATCGCGGAGATATTTCCGGAAGCGAATTTCTTTCTGTAGAACACGGCATCGTTGCCGGCGATGCTCCATATTTTAATCTTAACCGTGAAGTGATATTACAACAGTGTACGCTCGAGTTAATTCAAAAAGGGTTAGTGTGTTCTGCTCACGATGTTTCGGACGGTGGTATTGTTGTTTCGTTAATTGAATGTTCTTTACTCAGCAAAAAGAAATTTGGTTTTAATGTTACATTCAATACAACAGATATTCCGCTATATAAGGTTTTGTTTGGAGAAGAGCAGTCTCGTATTGTTATAAGCGCAAAAGAAGAAAATGTGCAAAATATTTTTTCTCTATGTGCACAATACCAACTTCCTGTTTCGGCTATCGGATTTGTTACAAATGATGGAACAATGAAAATAAATAATCATATTGAAATTTCAATGGAAAAAGCTTCAGTGCTTTATTTCCATTCGCTTGAGCGGAAAATTTCATCATAATATTCTGCATTTTAAGAGAGAAAATTTATTTTTTGAAATTTTTATGGAAGTAATTACTATACAATCGACAATAAAGGAAGAACAATACAAGGAACTCATTCCGCAAGTTCTTTCGTTATTAGAAACGGAATCTGATGTGGTGGCGAATATGTCTAATATTGCTGCTTCATTAAAACAAACGTTCAGTTATTATTCATGGGTAGGGTTTTATCTTCTTAAAAACAATGAGCTTGTATTAGGACCTTTTCAAGGGAAAGTTGCCTGCTCTCGAATACAAATTGGAAAAGGAGTCTGTGGCACTGCGGTTAAAAAAAAAGAAACGATCATCGTTCCTAATGTTGAACAATTTCCCGGACATATTTACTGCGACAGTAATTCAAAATCGGAAATTGTCGTACCAATAAAATATAACAACTCAATTGCCGGTGTTTTAGATGTTGACAGCGATGAATATGACAGCTTTAACGAAATAGATAAATTCTATCTTGAAAAATTGATAACCTTAACAACTGAAAAAATTATTTCGCTAAATGAAAAAAATTAAAATTACCAGAGCTCCAAAAGCTTATAAAAATGCCGGTTTTCTAAGCGGAAAAGATGCCCGTGCCGTTCGAATACTTGCTGAATTTTTAGAACCGCAAAGCCGGTTCACGTATTATAACGTTAAACACACAATAGTATTTTTTGGCTCGGCGAGAATTAAACCAAGAGCCGAAGCAATAAAACATTTGCGAGAACTTGCTAAAAACGGAAAAGGGAAGAAAGCACAATCTCGAAAATACCAAAATGATCTTCTTCAGGCAGAAATAAGCGTAGAGATGTCACGGTATTATGAAGATGCTGTTGAGTTGTCTCGGTTAATTACTTTATGGTCAAACCATCGAAAAGGAAACAAGCATCTTTTTGTCACTTCGGGAGGGGGTCCTGGTATTATGGAAGCAGCAAATAAGGGAGCTGTGCTGGCGAAAGGTGAATCGTTGGGATTCAATATCAGTTTACCGTTTGAACAATATCCGAACCAGTTTATTACGCCGAAGTTTAATCTTGAATTCCATTATTTCTTTATGCGGAAGTTTTGGTTTATGTATCTCTCAAAAGCGCTGGTGGCATTCCCTGGAGGGTTTGGAACTCTCGATGAATTTTTTGAACTGTTGACGCTGCTGCAGACACAAAAAATTGGGAAAAAAATGACGGTGATATTATACGGCGAAAATTTCTGGAAAAAGATTATTGATTTTTCTGCGTTAGTAAAATACGGAATGATCGGTCCCAAAGATTTGGCACTGTTTAAATTCGCCAATTCTCCGAAAGAAGCATTTACTATCTTAAAAAAAGAGCTTATAAAAAACTATCCTGAATTTCGGTGATAACTTTAAACGGAAAAGAAATATCTGAAATTCAATCGCTTATTAAATTGATTGATGATGAAGAATCGGTGTATGCCATAGCTAAAGAAAAACTCATCAATTACGGCGAAAGCGCATTAGAATATTTATTGCAGGAAAACAGTAATATCTCTTCTCTTTTTCTTCGACGGAGAGACGAGATTCAAGAATTGATTCTTAGAAATTATTTTAAGGAAAATATCCGCCTCATTCCAAGAGAATCAAACGGCGATATTAATCTTGAAGAAATTGTTTTTCTGATTGCCAGGCAGCGTTATATAATGTTGGACTTTACAACGTATCGTAATCAAATATCACAGTTTTCTAAAGAATTAAAAGATAAAACGAGCACAGTGATAGAACCGGTTGATGTCTTTCACCGAATTATTGAATTTTTTTGTAGCGAAAAGCAATTCAATGGAAATTCAATTGATTATTATAATGAAGAAAATCATTATATTAATAAAGTATTGGACACAAAACTCGGTAGCCCGATTTCTCTCAGCGTAATTTATTTGCTGGTTTGCAGAAAAATAAATCTTCCAATTTACGGAATAGGATTACCGGGACATTTTATTTTACGATTCAGCTTCGATATGAAGCATATTTATTTTGATCCGTTTGATAGTGGAAAAGTCTTATTCAAAGACGATTGCGCAAAAATTGTTGAAAATTTAGGATATACATATTCTGATGAATTTCTCGAACCAATTTCAAATAAACAGATTGCAGAACGAATGCTGCGCAATATTATTCTTTCATTAGAAAAAAATCGAGAAACTCAACGCATAGAAACAATACGTCAGAATATTGATTATCTGAACAATGCAACAGAACAATAAGATTTGTTAACGAATATAAATAGTATCAAAAGTTGCAGCAATTAATTCGGGGGTGATTGGATTCGACGGGGTAGAGAATGGATAAATCAGCATACCGTGCTTGCCATAACGCACGATAATCTCGTGGCAAAAACATAAATGCAGATAACTACGGTTACGCACTTGCCGCTTAATTAAGCCGCAAGCGCCGATACAGTCTTCTCCTGATGAGATTGTAAAGGCGTCAACTTAGTCAGGATAGTCTAATGAATTTCGTGGTGCATTAGATGAAAATTTATCCCATGGATAGCCTTGAGTGTTTCAAGTTTGGCTGAGAGCTTGAGGCGAAAATATTAGCCGAACTGAGTATGGAGAAGATTTATTGGTTTTCACTTCGGACCGGGGTTCAAATCCCCGCACCTCCACAATTTTTTTACTTTTTTTATAAACGATAACAGCTACACAATCTATTCATATGAAAATTCCCTTTACCAAAATGAGCGGCGCTGGTAATGATTTTGTTGTTGTTGATAACCGTACAAAACTCATTACTGATCCGGAAAATTTTTCTAAATCTGCATGCCATCGTCATTTGGGAATTGGAGCAGACGGTGTGTTACTTGTTGAACAGAGCGATAAAGCCGATTTTACAATGAAATATTATAACGCCGATGGTACTCACGGTGGAATGTGCGGAAACGGCGGACGTTGTATCGCTAAATTTGCTTATGATAACAAAATAGTACAAAAAGAAAAATTTTCGTTTTCAGCATTGGATTATATTTATAAAAGCATCCGTCATGCTCCGGAGTTGTATGAGATTGAAATGAAAAATCCTGTTGATATAAGATTGAATATTGATTTGTTGGTCAAAGAAGAAAAATTTATTGTTCATTATATCGATACCGGATCTCCGCATTGCGTACTGTTTCTAAATAAAAATCACTCTTTGAAAGATTTAGAAGAAATTGATGTTATCCAGATTGGTAAAAGTTTACGCTATCATTCTAAATTTTCTCCGAAAGGAACAAACGTTAATTTTGTTCAATTGATTGGCGATAATAAAATTAAAATAAGAACTTACGAGCGTGGAGTTGAAGACGAAACGCTTGCATGCGGAACAGGTTCAATTGCCAGCGCGGTATTGAGTTCTTTATTATATGAATACATAAGCCCAATTGGCGTTAAAGTAAAAAGCGGTGAAACTTTGGAGATATCATTTAAAAAAATAATGGAAGACATTAAAGAAGTTAAACTTAAAGGAAGCGCGAAGAATATATTTGTTGGTGAATATGAATTCTAATTCCTAATAACCATATACACAAATAATAAATATAATAGATATTATGTTAAGTAATATAATATCGAATTTATCGTGATTTATTAAATAGTTTTCTAATCTTATCAACACTCAATGTGTTCACTACATCTTGCTTCTCTAACCACCCTTTTCTTGCAATACCAACTCCGTATCGAACATCATTTAAGCCTTTAATGTTGTGAGCATCTGGATTAATTGAAATTTTAACACCTTTTTCTTTTGCGTATTTACATAACCGCCAATCTAAATCAAGCCGCATTGGATGTGAATTAATTTCAATTATTTTTCCGTAATCTGCAGCAGCATTAATAATATCAATTTTGTTCAGCTGATATTCTTCACGCTGAAGCAATAACCTTCCGGTCAGATGTCCTAGTATTGTAACGTATTTATTTTTAAGTGCGCGAATAATCCGTTTTGTCATTTCCTTTTCATTCAACGAAAAATTACTATGAACAGATGCAACAACAAATTCAAACGATGACAAAATTTTATCAGAATAATCTAATTCTCCATTCGGTAAAATATCAACTTCAGTACCCTTAAAAATATAAAAGTTTTTAAGTTTAGCATTTAAAGAATCAATTTCATTTAATTGCTGAGTTACTCTTTTAGCATCCAAACCGTTTGCATACACTGCAACTTTGCTATGGTCGGCAATGCCGAGATATTTCCAGCCTATATTTTGAGCTGCAAGCGCCATTTCAGAGAGAGTATTTTTGCCGTCGCTATATGTCGTATGGCAATGAAATGTTCCTTGTAAATCATTTAAAGTTATTAGTTTAGGGAGCTTATTGTGTTGTGATGCTTCAATCTCACCGAAGTCTTCTCTTAATTCCGGTTCAATATAATTTAGTCCGAGTGTTTTATATATATCTTTTTCTGTTTTACAAGTAGGAATATTCTTCTTACTACTTTTTTTACTTTTAGAATCAATTATCGTAAATCCATATTCGTTTAAACTTAAGCCGATATCTTTTGCAATCGAACGCAATCGAACATTATGCTCCTTGCTTCCTGTAAAATAATTTAAGGCAAACGGAAATTCATTATCGTGTACAATTCGCAGGTCGCAGTTAATTCCATTTTTCAGCATCACACTGGATTTCGTTTCTCCCTTTCCGATAAATCGTTCTACACTGCTATATGACGTAAAAACATCCATTAATTGTGAAATATATTTTTTCTGAGCACTAACAAGAATATCAATATCACCAATTGTTTCTTTCCGGCGCCGCAGGCTGCCGGCAATTTCAGCACGAAGTACTCCTTTTTGCTTCTTTAAGATATCAAGAATTTCAGCAGCGGAAGATTCTGCTACATTATATAAAAATCGTGAGGAATGTTTTTTTAAGAACTCAATGCCATGTAATATATTCTCTTGTGTTTTTTTACCAAAGCCGGCAGCATTTTCAAGTTTCCCTGCTTTACATGCCGACTCCAATTCTTCAACTGATTGAATTTTCAAATTATACAGCAGGAATGAAACTTTTTTGGGACCGATTCCCGGAATTTTTAACATTTCAAAAACGCCGGTGGGGAATTCATTTTTAAGATTTTCAAATTCTATTGATTTTCCGGTAGAAACAAGTTCTTCAATGATGGAGGCTATGCTCTTTCCGATTCCTTTAATATTTTGAATTTCCTGCTCTTCAACTAACCGGTTTATATCGTCAGGAATGGTTGCCAGTATGCGAGAAGCATTGTAAAAGGCACGGCTCTTAAAAGGATTTTCTCCTTTTATCTCAAGTAAAGTGCCAAATTCATCAAGTGTGTTTGTAATGTCAGACTTATTCATCAGTCTAAAATTTTGAATGACTGAAATATATTGGAAAAATTATAAATAATTCTTTTCTATAAAATTTCTTAATAATAATTTTCCATGTTCAGTTGCTATTGACTCGGGATGGAATTGAATACCGAAAACCGGATAACGAGAATGTTGAACTCCCATAATAACTTTATCCGAAGTTGTTGCCGTAATTTCAATTTCACTTGGAATTGTTTTAGGATCTATTACCAATGAATGGTATCGGGTTGCGCGAAATTTATTTGGAAGAGATTTGAAAATTCCCTTCCCTTCATGATAGATTTCCGAAGTCTTTCCATGAACAATCGAAGGAGCAGAAATTACATTACCGCCAAAAGCTTCTCCAATTGCCTGGTGTCCGAGGCAAACGCCGAGAATCGGTATTTCCTGGCAAAATTCTTTTATCAATGAGATAGAAATTCCTGCTTCTTTCGGCGTGCACGGTCCCGGCGATATGACAATTCCTTCCGGATGAAGATTGCGGATTTCCCGAAGCGTAATTTTATCATTTCGAAAAATCTTTTGTTCAATATTCATTTCGCCGAAATATTGAACAAGGTTATACGTAAAGGAATCGTAATTATCGATAATTAAAATCATAATACGGTAGCTTCAACAGATTTAACAACGGCATCCATTTTTATAAGTGTTTCTTTATATTCATTTTCCGGAACCGAATCGAAGACAATTCCGGCACCAGCTTGAAAATAGGCGTACCCATCTTTAACAATTGTTGTACGAATCGCAATGCAGGAATCGAGATTGCCGGAAAAATCTAAATAGCCGATTGCTCCGCCGTAAATTCCCCGTTTTACCGGTTCCAGTTCGGCAATAATTTCCATGGCACGAATTTTCGGCGCGCCGGATAAGGTTCCGGCAGGAAAACAGGAAAACAAGGCATCTATCGCAGTTACTTCTTTTTTTAATTTTCCTCTGACGTTCGAAACAATATGCATGACGTGAGAATATTTCTCGATGGCCATATAATCCGTTACCTCAACTGTGCCGAATTCGCTTATTCGTCCGATATCGTTTCTTCCTAAATCGATGAGCATTAAATGTTCAGCAAGTTCTTTCTGATCCGCAAGGAGATCCTTTTCAAGCAAGAGATCCTCTTCTGCTGTGTATCCGCGCCGTCGAGTGCCGGCAATCGGCCGAGTTTCGACAATATTATTTTCCACACGCACTAATAATTCCGGCGAAGAGCCGATTATTGATAAGCCATTGAGTGAAAAAAAATACATATACGGGGAGGGATTTATAACGCGAAGCATTCGATAAATGGAAAAAGAATCGCCGTGAAATTTTCTTTTTAAACGGTGTGACGGTAGAACCTGAAATACATCTCCCTCAACAATGTATTTTTTTGAACGAACAACCATCTGCTCAAATTCATATTGCGAAATCATCTGTTCCATTGCACCAATTTCAGAATAACAAAATTGGTTTAAAATGGTTTTTGATAAAAGCTGTTTCATCTTTTGTATTTCTTCGGCAGCTTTTTCATATTCAGACTTTAATACTGCTTCATCAGCGTTGGACGGGATATACGCATTAGATACTAATTGTAATTTTCTTTTTACATTATCAAAAACGATAATAGTATCAAGAAACATTAATAAAGAATCATTAAGCTGTAAATCATCGAGTTTTGCAGAAGGGATATTTTCAATCAGCTGAACTGTTTCGTATCCGAAATAGCCGACAGCGCCGCTTGCCAAGCGTGGTAATCCTTCTATCGGCGTTGTTTTGTAATGAGAAAATATTTTTTTTAATGCTTCTAATGGGTGGTCTATTCCTTGGACGAGTTTTGGTAATGTAACAACATCAGGATGACGTGATTGAATCTCATAGGTGTCTTTTCGAATAATAAAGTTTGCAAAAGGATTGTAGCCGATAAATGAATACCGGCCGATCTTTTCTCCCCCTTCAACGCTTTCAAGAAGGAACGAATACGGACTTTCATTCCGTACTTTCAGATAGACTGAGACGGGAGTTTCAACATCGGCAAGTATTTCATCAAAGAGCGGAACAACATTTCCCTTTGCTGCCAGTAATTTAAATTCTTCAAACGAAATCATGTTACACTTCAACAGAGGGCCATAAAATTGCCGCTCTACCTTCTTCAAATTCCTGAATTTTCTTTCTGTAATAATTCGGAACCGGGACAGGTTTATTGGACACCGGATCTACCCACACGTGTATGGTGATGCATTTGGCAATCGGAATATTTTTCTCCGTTAGCACCATTTCCGCTTCACACCGGATACTTGAATTATTTATTGCGGTAATTCGCGTATATATATCAAGGAGATCATCATACGTGGCAGGATTGAAATAATCTAATTCATTACGGGCAACAACAATTTTTGTATTGCCGGAAATTGAACGTTCATCAATTTCCATTCCGGTATCCTTAAAATAATTTACACGGGCAACTTCAAAATAGAGGAGATAATTTCCATTGTGCACGATTCCCTGCCAGTCAATTTCGTAATTTCGAACTTTAATTTGGTATTTGTGTTTGTATTGAGAGATATCCATAAAATGTACGGTTAATGAAATAATGCTTTAATTTTTTGAACTGCATATCGGATTTCTTCCATAGAAACATCGAGATGCATTACAGCGCGTAAGCTGGTAAACGTGCCGCTGGAAACGAGAATACTGTTTGCTTTTAACAGAGAAATAATTTCATTAGGGGTTTTCCCCGTTTTTTGTACATCAATCAATATAATATTTGTTTGAACGGATTCAAGATCAATTGAAAATTGTGTAACAGAAGAAAGCTCTTCAGCAAAATATTTTGCTTTCTGATGATCTTCCTTCAATCGTTCAACATGATTCTCAACGGCGTATAAAGCGCCGGCAGCGATTATTCCGGCTTGACGCATGCCTCCGCCGAATACTTTCCGCCACTTTCGTACTTTTGAAATAAATTCTGCCGATCCGCAGATTGCCGAGCCGACCGGAGCGCCAAGCCCTTTTGAAAAGCAGACGGAAACGGAATCAAACTGTTCAGCCCATGTTTTCATCGGAATTCCTGTAGCAACGCTTGCATTCCATAATCGTGCACCGTCGAGATGGAAAATAATATTTCTTTCTTTTGCAAAGCGTGAAAGCTTATTTATTTCCTCAAGCGGAAAAATTGTTCCCCCGGCGCGATTGTGTGTATTTTCAACCGCAATAAGTTTTGTTTTCGGCATGTAATAAATATCCGGCCGGATTAATGAAGGAAGTTGTTCAACAGAAAATATTCCCTTTTTGCCCGGAACGGTCTGAACTTGCACAGAAGACATAACGGACGGAGCAGCAGTTTCGTAATTGAAAATATGAGCATCCCGTTCAACCAAAATTTCATCCCCTGCATTGGTATGTGCCTTTATGGCAAGTTGATTACTCATACACCCGCTGGGAACAAACAGCGCTTTTTCTTTTCCAAGTAATGATGCCACTTTCTCCTGAAGAATATTGACGGTTGGATCTTCACCAAAGACATCATCGCCAACTTCGGCATTTGCCATAGCCTGACGCATAGCTGTAGTCGGCTTTGTAACAGTATCGCTTCGTATGTCAATAATTTTTTCCATAATTTACTTTTTATAAATTGTATAACCTACAGTGAATAATAAAATTAGTAAACTAAACCACGCACAGATTCTAGCGAACAAGTCACCATGCTTTGTATAATAAGTTTGTTCGGTTTGAAGTGAGATTTTTTTAGAGATATAATTTTCAGAATACATTTTTGTTTCTTCAAAAATATTTCCCAGCGGATCGATAAAACAAGAAACACCACCGTTGGCACAGCGAATCACCCAGCGGCGATTTTCTACGGCTCGTAAAACAGCGTATTGCTTATGCTGCTGTGCTCCAGATGTATTTCCCCACCAGCTGTCGTTGGTAATAAAAACAAGAAACTCAGCCCCCTTCTTTACGAATGAGCTGACAAATTCCGGATAAATTGATTCATAACAAATCATAGCAAGAAATTTTGAGTTAGTTTTGTTATCAAAGAAAACTGTTGAATCTGTTCCCTTACCCCAATTACTGACACCCACACCCCAACGAAGAGGCTCAATGAGAAACGGAGCAGTTTCCGCATAGGGAATTCGTTCAGCCAATGGCACCAATCGCATTTTACTATAAATTTGCGAATTGTAAGTTGATGGCTGCGTAAACATAATTGAATTATAAGAATCATAAAATATATCCGTTCCTGAAATTTTACTTGCAGAAACGGGAATATTACCCTCACGATAATATTTTACTTTTACATATCCTGTAAGAATTGAAATTTTATTTGTATCAATGAATGTCTTATACTCATTATACTGATCGTGCAGTTCGGGAAGATTTAATAAGATTGCTGTTTCAGGCAGCACAACAATGTCAAGACTATCCTTTAAATGATTATTTATAACATTCAGATATTTCTTTACTTGATTCCATCTTCCAACGAATGAATCTGCCCCCTCCCACTTATCCCAAGGGTCTAAATTTGGTTGAATGACGCCAATAGAAAATTCTTTTTTATCGGAAAAACCGTTATAGATTTTTGGAATACCGTAAATATCAGGAATAAAATATAAGAGAAAAATTATTCCAAGTGAATAAATTGCTTTTTTGATATTTTGTCGTATTTCCTTAAACGAAAAAGTTGTGACAAAAATATAAACAACTGCATTAATAAATAAAATCCAAAACGATAAGCCGTAAACGCCGGTGATGTCTGCAATTTGAATTTTTGTTACTTGGTATGTTTGTGAATTTCCAAGAGTCAGCCAGGGAAAAGAGAATTCTCCGTATGCCAACAGCCACTCACAGGTTACCCATAGAAAAGGAAGAAAAAAAAGTGAGTAGTTCTTTTTAATTTTTTTTCGAACAAAGAAAATAAACGAAGCAAAAACAGTAAAGACTAAAGGCAAAAACAATAATAATGCTCCGCCGGCGAGCATTAAATATGGATCTTTATGGTGTGTAAATCCGCCTGTCCAATAAAGAGTAATTACGCAGAAAATAAAAAATGTGAAATAGGAATATCGAAAGAACTTACCGTAAAAATCTATTTTATCTATCAGCAAGAGAAATGGAACAAATCCAACCATCGCAAAAAATCCGGTCGGAAATGGCGGAAATGAAATTCCAAGAAGAATTGCTGTTCCCAGCGAAAGCGTTAAGAGATTTTTATTTATTTTAGATTGCGTAATATCTTTGAACACAGTTGGTTATTCTCATTTCGATAGAAGTTTTCTATGCGATAAATTTATAAATTTCCATAAATGGAAAATACATAAGGCTGTAATACTTCCGATTATTGCACCGGCAATTATATCTGAAGGATAATGAACGCCAACATACGGTCTGGAAACTGCAATTAATGAAGCGAAGGAGAACCAAAATATTTTTTGTTTCTGAAAGAAACGTGTTATAATAACTGCTCCTGCAAAATTATTAACCGCATGAGATGAAGGAAAAGAATATCCGGAACCACAAGGAACTAACATTCTTACTCCTTCCAAGGCTCTACAGGGACGCAATCTTTCGAAAAATTGCTTGATCAATGAACTGCTCAATTGATCAGCGGCGATAATAGTAATGATGAGTAAGACAATCATTGCTCGCGTATTGGCATTTCCTTTTATGAAAAGATAAAGGATAAAAATAATGATTCCCCATACAACGAATAGCTGCTTATTTAAATCCGTCAGAAACGGAAAAACGACATCTAAAACAGGATTGGCAATTGTGTGATTGAAAAAAAAGAAAATAGTCACATCAATCGAATAGAGAAATTCAATCACGTTTTTCATTCCTTTTCTTTAACCAAAGTAGCGCCAGAAGAGAGATAATTGTTATTACGATAACCGTAACAATTTTGCTGTAAGTAGAAATATAATTTTCAATTAAGTTCCAATTTTTGCCAAGAAGCGTTCCGGAATAAAATAAAATTCCATTCCACAGCAGCGCACTAAAAAAGCATAAAATAGCCGTTGGGATAAATTTTACCTCAGCCATACCGGCAAAAAAACCTACTACGGCTCTCGTACCGGAAAGAAAGCGGTTAATTATAATTAACCAATAGCCGTAATGACGAAACCACTTTTCAACTTTGTGTATTGAATCTAACGGAAGAAATTTTATTTTTTGTGTTTCAATAATTCGTAAGCCGAACCAGTCGCCGATTTTATACATGGTCATAAAACCGGCAGTGCTCCCAAGTGTAGCAATTAACAGTGCAGAAGTAAAATCAATATGTTCAATTCCAATTAAATATCCTCCGGCAACAATCATAATATCGCTGGGTGAAGGAGGGAAAATATTTTCTAAATAAGCAATTGAAAAAAGTGCGACATAAACCCAGATGGGATTTAGTTCTTGAAAGAAATTGATTCAATCATATACTATTTATTTTCTCTGAAAATTAACGTAACTGCATATGCTACGGCGCCTTCACCGCTTCCAATAAAACCTAATTTTTCACTTGTTGTAGCTTTGATGGATATTTGGTCAATTTTAATTTTTAATACTGAGGAAATCTTTTTTTTCATTTCATCGACATAGGGGGAAATTTTTGGTTTTTCAAGAACAATTGTCGAATCAATATTACCAATCGAATATTTTTTTTCTTGAAGCAGATGATAAACATGTTCCAGCAGTGTTAGGCTGTTAATTCCCTTATAGCGTTCATCGGTGTCGGGGAAATGTTTCCCGATATCTCCCAAGGCGGCTGCTCCGAGCAGCGCATCACAAACTGCATGTAACAATACATCGGCATCAGAATGACCGAGCAATCCTACTTCTGAGGGAATATCGACGCCGCCGAGAATTAATTTTCTTTCTTTTGCAAGCTGATGAACATCATAGCCGAAACCAATTCGTTGTTCCATTATGCTTTTATTTTGAAATTTGTAAATAAGTTGTGGGGACTATTCCATTCCACCGTTACATCATCAACAGACGCACCTCTTGGACCAATGCGAAGGTTTTTAATAAATTCGATAATCATTCCCTCTTCACCTTCAACTTCAGTAAATACTTTTCCATCCACTAAATTTTCAACAAATCCTTGTAATTGATATTTGCGCGCTAAGCGGTCCACATACCAGCGAAAACCGACTCCCTGCACAATTCCGCTGACAGTAATTTTTGCATTTTTATCCATGATATATTTCTTCTTTTAATGTCTTCGAACGGATTTTTTCAAAAAGAAGATCGGAAAATTCAGAAAGCAGAACGCCGATGATAATTAATGCGCCTCCGATTATTCCGCTGATCCCGAGAATCTCCCTGAGAAGAAAATAGGCTAAGACGGCGGCAATAACCGGTTCTAAAGTAAAAATAATTACGGCACGAGTCGGCGTTGTTTCTTTTTGAAATCGTGTTTGTGAATAGGTTGTTATAACCGTTGCAAAAAATCCCATATAAAACAGAACAAGAACGGTGTTCCAGGAAAGTTGAATTCTAATTACTTCAAACGGAACACAAAGCGCCGCAACAATTGCTGTGCTGACAATTTGAATAAAAGAAAGCTGAAACGGATCAATACCTTTTGATAAAATATCCATGTAAACAATAAATACCCCGAAAACGATGGCTGAGAGCAAAACGAGCGCGTCGCCGAAATTAAATTCTGAACCATCAGGTGTTGTTAATAAATATAAACCTATAGTTACGGTAATAATTCCGAGTATATTGCCGAGTTTGGGTGCGCGCTTTTCGATAATCAACTGAGCAAGCGGTGTAAAAATTACCATCAGCCCGGTAATGAATGCAGCTTTTGATGCGGTGGTTTGATAGATGCCGTAATTTTGAATGACCATACCGGCGCCTAACATTCCGCCGAGAATCATTCCATTTCTAAGAGTTATTTTCGAAATGTTTTTTAATTTCTTTCTAAACAATAATAAAAAGAATATCGTACCCAGGCAAAATCTTATAAAAATATATATTGATGAGGAAAAAGATTCTGATAAAATTTTTGCTGCAACAAAGGTGCTTCCCCAAATAAACGTTGTCGCCAACAATGCGCTTTCGGCGCGGGTTTGTATTGTCATTGTAAATCCAATTTCTTTACAAGAGATTCCGGAATAAGCGTAAACGCCAACATAATGTATCTCCAGAACCATTTTGAATAAATAAAGTCTTTTCCTTTTTGCTGCGCAATAAAAATATCTCGAGCAACTCGTTCAGGAACAGCCGTAATAATTTCTGCGGTCTTCTTTCCTTCAATCATTTTTGTTCTGATAAATCCGGGATGTACGGTTAATACCTGAATCCGAGATGAATATAACCGATTTCGCAGTCCGGAAAGGAATGTTGTAAATCCCGCTTTTGCACTGGCATACACGTAGTTCGATTTTCGACCGCGCTCTCCGGCAACAGAGCTTATGCCGACGATAAATCCTTCCTTTCGTTTTTCAAAATCATTTGCAGCAATATGAATGACGGATGTCAGACCGACATAATTAGCATTGATAATAGCGCTTGCCTCCGCAAAATCAATCTCCGCTTTTTTTTGGTCTCCGAGTATTCCGGCAAGAGTAATAATGCCGTAGGGTTTTACGGGTAATTGATCATAAAATTTTTGATGCGATAGAACATCAGTAACATCAAATTTATACGCACGCACATCTACGGAAAACCTTATTGCTAGGTCATTCGCATCACGAACAAGCTTTTCGTAATTTCTGCTCGCTAGATAAATGCCATATCCTTTTTTGGCATATAATGAAGCTAAAGGGCGAGTAATATCAGACCCGGCGCCGATGAATAAAATATACTTCATATTTCCAGCCGCCGAGATTGTAGGGATTGAAATTTATTCTCTTTATCAATTCTTCGCTTCACTATTTGAAATGAAGGGAGATCATTTCGATATCCATGCTTAAATACTTCAGTACTCATGCGGGAATCTTTTGTAAGATATATTCTGCCGTTATATTTCATCACCACTTCATCGAGTTTCTGAAAAAGTTGAAACACGCTATTACGAACGGGAAAATCCAGTGCAAGCGTGTATCCTTCTTGCGGAAACGATAAGATGCCATTTTGCTTTCCAAATAATTTTAATACGCCCAGCGGAGAACCTTCACCGCTTTTCGAAATTATTTCCAACAATTCTTTTATTGCTTCGTAGGAACTCTCTTTTGAAAAGAGGCATTGATACTGTGCTAAACCGTTTTTTCCGTAAAGTCTATTCCAATGCAAGATTGAATCCAGCGGATAAAAGAATGTATTGTAATCTATTATTGAAGGAACAAATCCATATTTTAGATTCCAGATTTCATTAAATATTTTTACGGAAAACGCTGATAACGAAATATTTGGGAAATTAAACGGTATGTTGAATTTCATTTTTTCCGGAAGTATCAGCGGATTCTTGACTGCGGGAATTTCTTTTGCAAGTGCATGTTCGCCGCGAATCATCACTGAGCGTCCTAAATGATTTCCTTTTTGAAGACAGTCAATCCATGCAACGGTATATGTTGAATTATTAGAGGCTTCAAATAGTTGAAATATCTGTTCAAGATTCTTTGCCTTTTCAATCTTCTGCCGAATATAGGCAGTTTCAATTTTTATTAATTGAAATGTTGCTTCAAGAATAATTCCTGTTAATCCCATACCGCCGCATGTTGCTTCAAAAATATCTCTGTTTTCTTCCTTAGAACAGAAAATTATCTTTCCATCCGACAGCATTAATCTTAATGAATGAACATAATTGCAAAATGAACCGGCTTGATGATGATTTTTGCCGTGCACATCGGAAGCAACGGCTCCGCCGATTGTAACGAATTTTGTTCCAGGTGTAACCGGTAGAAACCAGCCGCGCGGAACAAAGACATCGAGAATTTCTTCCAGCGATACTCCCGCTTCGCAGCAAAGAATTCCGTTTTTCTCATCAAAGGAGACTATATGATTCAGACGTGTCGTGGAAATTATTTTTTCGTTCAACGAAGAATCGCCGTAACATCTCCCCAACCCGCGTGCGATAAGCGAAGGAGAACGCAGCGCAATCTGCTTTACTTGATCGTACGATGAGGGCGTTACCATTTCTGCATCAATAACAGGATAATTTCCCCAATTTGATATTTTCATAAAGTGAAATGTACAAAAAGATATGGTGTTAATGAAGTGTTTTCCTGAAGAATTGTCCGCTGAACGAGTAACTAAAAATAGTATATAATGGCAATACAGGTAAACAACCAAAGCAGCAGGTTTATACTCATTGCTTTATCGTGGAAAAGAACTAAAGCAGGGTTCTCTCCTTCTTCTTTACTGAGCACTAAAAATAAATACCGAAATATTCCAAATAGAACAAATACCGATGTGAAAATAAGATTATCAGAACCGAAAATTTTTATCGTTCTGTCCGCCATAGTATAAAGCGCGTATGAAATTGCTGTTCCGGTGGCGGTAATCATTAAAATCATGTCAAGAAATCCGATGGAGTAATCTTCGAGCACTTTTCTTTTTGTTTCAATCCGGAGTTTCTTCATCAACAAAAATTCTCCTCGTCGTTTGGAAGCAGCTAAAAAGAGAGAAAGAAATAATGTCGTAATGATAATCCAGTGAGAAATCTGAACGTGAATAGCGAATGCTCCGCTGAAAACCCGAAGCATAAAACCTAACGCAATAATAAAAATATCAACAATTACGATATGCTTGAATTTAAATGAATAGGCAAATTGAAATGCAATATAAAGAAAAATTGCAATAAGAAATTCATTAGTAAGCTGTAAGGCAATAATGAGGACAATTACGATGAACACCATTGCAATGCTTACCGCTGAAGAAACGGATATTTCGCCTGAAGCTATTGGTCGTTTCTTCTTTTCTGGATGTTGTTTATCTGACTCCTTATCAACAATATCATTAATACAATAAATTGAGCTTGAAGCTAAACAGAATGCAATAAATGCAAGAACGCTTTTAAAGAAATAGTTCGGCTCAAACAAATGCTGTGAAAAGATTAACGGAAAAAATACAAAAGTATTTTTTATCCATTGCAGGGGCCGAAGCAGTTGAATGTATGGTTTCATTAATTTATTAAAAAATTAAAATACTGCCGGTTCTTCATAAATGCCGAAATGCTCAACAAGCGCATGACACATTTCTCCAAGTGTAACATATGAGCGGGCAGCTTCAATAAAATACGGCATAAGATTTTTCCCATCAACGGCGGCTTGTTGTAATGCTGCCAATGATTGTTCAGCAGTTTCTTTATTTCGGCTCTGTCGTAATTCTGCAATTTGTTTCTTTTGTTTTATTTCCACTTCTCTCGATATGGAAAGAATGGGAATCTCAAGCTTTTCATCTTCTTCAATATATTCATTCACACCGACAATAATTTTTTCTTTTTTATCAAGCTCGTATTGATAACGGTATGCGGCTTCTGCAATTTCGCGTTGGAAGAAACCTTGTTCAATGGCTGGAATAACACCGCCGAGAAGTTCAATTTTGTCAAAATACTGCTCGGCTTCTTCTTCCATTTTTGCTGTCAGCGATTCCACATAATAACTTCCACCGAGAGGATCGATAATATTTGCTACACCGGTTTCTTCAGCAATAATTTGCTGAGTGCGTAATGCGATTTTTACGGCTTTATCCGAAGGAAGCGCAAGCGTTTCATCCATAGAATTTGTATGGAGCGATTGAGTTCCCCCTAACACTCCTGCCAGCGCCTGCAGCGCTGTTCTTACAATGTTGTTTTCAGGCTGCTGTGCGGTAAGCGTGCAGCCGGCGGTTTGCGTATGAAAACGTAAGATCCACGATTTCGGATTCATTGCTCCGTATTTATATCGCATTCTCTTTGCAAAAATTTTTCGTGCTGCCCTGTATTTGGCGATCTCTTCAAAAAAATCTAAGTGAGAATTAAAGAAAAAAGAAATACGCGGTGCAAAATCATCAACATTCATTCCGGCAGCAATTCCGGCTTCTATGTACGCAAAACCATCGGCAAGAGTAAATGCAAGTTCCTGGACAGCCGTTGAACCAGCTTCCCGTATGTGATAGCCCGACACAGAGATAGGATTGAATTGCGGAAGTTCTTTCGAACAATATTGAAACATATCCGTAATAATTCTCATTGAAGGAGTCGGCGGATAGATCCACTCTTTTTGTGCAATATATTCTTTCAGAATATCGTTTTGAATCGTTCCGCGAAGTTGATGAGATTTAACTCCTTGTTTTTCTGCAACCGCAATATAAAATGCAAGCACCATTGCAGCGGGAGCATTAATTGTCATAGATGTGGAAACTTGGTCAAGCGGAATTCCTTTAAAGAGCGTTTCCATATCCGCGAGTGAACTGACTGAAACACCGCAGATTCCTACTTCCCCTTCTGAAAAAGGATCATCGGCATCTCTTCCCATTAAGGTAGGAAGGTCAAATGCCGTGGAAAGTCCTGTTTGTCCGTGTTCTAAAAGATATTTGAAGCGTTGATTTGTATCTTCAGGAGTTCCGAAGCCTGCAAACTGACGCATCGTCCAAAGTTTTCCGCGGTAGCCGGTATTATGAATTCCGCGCGTATAAGGAAATTCTCCCGGAAAACCGATTTCAGCAAGATAATTTATTTCCTTTATGTCTTCCGGCGTGTAAAGAATATCTGTCGGCTTGCCGCTTACGGTAGTAAACTTTGCATTGCGAACCTTGCCTTTGTTCGCTTTTTCTTTGTATGCTGATGTTTCTTTTAAGATCGCATCAGCGTCGTTTATAGTTGGCATTACTTCTCTCTCCGATTTTGTAAATCGTTCAGTGTATTTCAATGATCTGTTTGATCATTTTTGAATTATTCTACGGCTCGGACTTTTAAGATATCTTCACCGTCAATCATTTTTTTGAAACGCGGTACAAATTCTTTGTAATGGGTTGTTTGCACATGACGATCAATAGCAGACTGATCTTTCCATTCTTCAAAAAAGAAAAAAGAATTTTCATCAGTTACATCTTGGTAAAGAGTGTAGCTAAGGCATCCTTCTTCTTTACGGGATGGTTCCAACATTCCCCTGCAGAGTTCCAGAAGCTGATTTCGAAATTCTTTTTTTGCTTTGAAATGAACAGTTATAATTTTCATGTTCTGAAAAACCTTCTGTCGAGTTCTAATAATGATATTTTAATAATCACCGGTCTTCCGTGCGGGCAGACATACGGCATTTTTGCAGCGAAAAGCTGATTGATGAGTGAACGCATTTCGATATCGTTGAGCTTCTCTCCTGCTTTTATTGCCGCTTTACAGGAAAAGGACTTTGCTATATTATCCCGCGCGTCTAATTTTACGCGAAGCTGATTATTTTTAAATTCATCCAGAATATCCTGAAGAATTCCTGTTTCCGTTCCAGACTTCACTTCGGGCGGAACTCCTTCAAGGACAAACGTATTTTTTCCGAATGGTTTAATTTCAAAACCAATGGAAGTTAAAAAGGGAAGAACTTCTTTCAGTAATGTATAATCACCGGAATGGAGTTCCAACGTATGAGGAAATAACAATTGCTGCGAAGCCGGCAGTGCATTGTGCAGACGCTGTAAGGCGCGTTCATACAAAATTCGCTCATGAGCAACATGTTGATCGATAATCATAACACCGGCAGCCGTTTGAATGAAAATATATTTGTTGTGCAATTGCCAAATCGGCTGTCCTTCATAAAGTTCAAGTTCATCTTGTTTGTTCTGTTCTGCCGGCGGTAATTTTTCCTGATCTGACGAAAGAACGGTAGAAAATATTTTATCCAATGTATTGGTGAGATTAAAAGGAAGCTCATCGACATTTGATTGTCCGGCAGCAGTAAATTCCAACGAAGGCGCAGGAAATGATGATCTTGAACCGGTTATTTCATCCAATCGCGGTTGAGCGGTATGGCGGAGCGGCGAAAATTCAGTAAATGCGCGATTGGTCTGAAATTCAACGGAAGGAACAACATTATTTTGTCCGAGCGCTTTTCGAATGACCGACATAACAAAACGGTAAATACTTTGTTCATCTGAAAATTTTACTTCCATTTTTGAAGGATGAACATTGATATCAACTTTTCGCGGATCGATATCAATAAACAATACAAAAAAAGGAAAGTTGCCTTTTTCTACAAGATGTTCATATCCCGAATAGACAGCATGATTGATTGCACGGTTAATAATAAATCGGTTGTTCAGAAAGAGATATTGATCAACTTTTGACTTGCGGGCAAAATCCGGTTTGCCGATATAGCCGTGAACTGAAAGCAAATCTGTTGTTTCATTTACCGGAATGAGCGTTGCAAAATGTCTGTCGCCGAAAAGCATTTGCAGGCGCTCCACGAGAGTTTCGGATTCCAGGGAAAGAATGGAATCTTCATCGCTGGTAAAGTCAATGGCAATTTCCGGATATGATAAGGCAGTCCGCTGCACAGTATCATAGATATGCTTAAATTCTGTGTTGTTTGATTTTAAAAATTGCAGCCGGGCGGGCGTGTTAAAAAAAAGATTTTTTACCGTAATTGTTGTTCCGCGGGTTTGTGCAGTTTTTGATTTTTCTTTTATCACGCTTCCTTCAATCAGCAATAAGGTTGCCGCTTCATCTTCTTCTCTGCGCGTTTTTACTTCCACCTGAGCTACAGCGGCAATGGAAGCAAGTGCTTCACCGCGAAAGCCGAGGGTTCGAATATTTTCTAAATCTTCATAATGAGATATTTTACTGGTAGCATGTCTTAAAAATGCTTTTTCAACATCCTCCTCACTCATTCCGGCGCCGTTATCGGAAACTTGTATGAACAGCTTACCGGCACTTTTGATTATAAGAGAAATTTCTGTTGCGCCTGCATCAATAGAATTTTCCAGCAGCTCTTTCACAACCGATTCAGGACGCTGAACCACTTCACCGGCAGCAATTTTGTTTGCTAAATTTTCCGGCAGTATGTTAATAACGGATTGCATTATGCTAATGGAGTTACTCCTAACCCCGGTTTGTTCTGCAGAATCATTTTTCCTTTGGTATTTCTAATACCCTCGAACGGATCATTGCTGATAAGAACATTTCCGTCCAAATCACAGTAATCAAGAAGCGGAGAAAGCTGCGCGCCGGCAGAAATAGCGACGGCTGTTTCAATCATACAGCCCATCATTATTTTTAAGCCGGTTGCCTGTGCGGTATGAATCATTTTCATTGCTTCACGCAGTCCGGTGCATTTCATTAACTTAATATTAATACCGGAATATGCCTGGGCAAGTTTCGGAATATCGGAAAGCCGAATGACGCTCTCATCGCCTATTAACGGAAGATGAGAATGTTCGCGCAGCCATTGAATATCATCAAATTGGGCAGCGGGCATCGGCTGTTCAACAAAAACAACATTCTGATCCTGCAGCCATTTTACCGACTCTAATGCTTTTTCTCTGGTCTTCCATCCTTCGTTGGCATCAACATAAAGCGGTTTATCGGTAATTTTTCTTATTGTTTCAATCATCTCCTTATCGTTATCTAAACCGACTTTTACTTTTAAAATTGGATATTCTTCTGCTTCACGAATTTTTTGTTTAACAATTTCTTTTGAATCAATGGCAATAGTGAACGAACAAAGCGGTGCATTGGCAGGATTCAATCCCCACATTTTCCAAAGCGGAACATCTAATTTTTTCCCGATCCAATCGTGCAATGCAAGATCGACGGCGCATTTTGCGGCGGTATTTCCTATAGAAATTGAATCAACATATTTGAGAATATCATCAATGAAGAATAAAGAATCGAAACGAGATAAATTAATTTTGGAAAAGAATGCTTCAATTGTTTCCACTGATTCGCCGTACCGGGATGAAGGAGACGCTTCCCCATAGGCAATGATGCCGTCGTGTTCTAAAGTAAGAATAACCACCGGAGCGGTATCCCGAGCGCTCCGAGAAATTCTAAATGTGTGTTTTAATTTCAAGTCGTATTGTTTCCAGGAGAGTTTCATGGCTGTTCCTTTTCAAATAATGCTTCGACAAATTTCTTTGAATTAAATGGCTGAAGATCGTCAATCTTTTCGCCGACACCGATAAAACGGACAGGAATTTTCAACGCATTGCAAATAGCGAAAATCACTCCTCCTTTCGCGGTTCCGTCTAATTTCGTAACGACAATACCGGTTAAGCCGACAGCATCATTAAATTGTTTTGCCTGCTGAATTGCATTTTGCCCGGTTGTTGCATCAATAACGAGTAAAACTTCGTGAGGCGCATCGGAAACTACTTTGGTAATAACGCGTTTAATTTTTTTTAATTCTTCCATCAAATTTGTTTTAGTGTGAAGCCGTCCTGCGGTGTCGATAATAACGATATCAGTTTCCCGAGCTTTTGCTGCCTGCACGGTATCAAATGCTACTGCTGCAGGATCGGAGCCCTGCATCTGTTGAATTATCTGCACATCTGCTCTCTTCGCCCAAACTTCCAATTGTTCGTTTGCAGCGGCGCGAAAAGTATCTGCAGCCCCGATTAATACTTTCTTACCGGAAGATTTATAATTATACGCCAGCTTGCCGATTGTTGTTGTTTTTCCGACGCCGTTTACGCCGACGACCATAATAACGTACGGTTTATTTTGAGATACTAATTGAAACGGGTCATCCACATCGTGTGATGTTTGAAAAAGATTTTCAGCAATTTCGGAGCGGACAAGTTCATCAAGTTCTTCAGGAGATTCGTACTTATGAGACTTTGCTTTCTCTTTAATGTTATCCAAAATTCTGGATGACGCATCAACCCCGACATCACAAGAGATAAGAATTTCTTCCAACTGATCAAGAAATTCTTTATCAATTTTTCCTTTTGCAAAGACTAAACGATTAACTTTTGCAACGAGTGAATCGCGGGTTTTTGTTAACCCTTCCTTTAAGCGTGATAATTTAAATGTATCGAAAAATCCCAATGAAAACCCCTTATGTTTCTTTCTGACTACTTATTGTTTTAAAAAATCTTTTTCCGTAAACGATTAATGAATAAACGGAAGAAATGACGCTTAACCATATTAAATATTCAAATATTTTGCTTAAGCTCGGATAGCGGAGAATTGCAGTTAACAACGCTAAGGCGATAAATCCAACCGCCACCTTCCCTTCCATCGTTGAAGTAAGAATGATCCCTTTTTTTAATTTTACATACATTCCTGCCGAAAAAATAATTACATCTCTGCCTATTACAAGAATTAAAAACCATAATGGAATATCGCCAAAAATCGCCAGCAACACAATGACAATGCCGATTCCAACCTTGTCTGCAAGCGGATCGATAATTTTACCGAACTCTGAAATTTGATTGAGTACGCGCGCTAAGTATCCGTCAAACAAATCGGTTAATGCCGCTAACAGGAGAATTAAAACGGCAATTTCTCTGTGAAATTCCGAAGGGGTATAAAGAAAATATGCCGTCGGGATTGTAAGAAGAATTCTTGTAAAACTTAAAAAATTCGATATTGTCCAAATTTTATTGTTCATTATTTTACAATTGCAAATTTTCCTAATTTTGTGCGAAGAATATTTCCGTTATCATCAACTTGTTCTACTCGATAGAAATAAATTCCTGAAGAAACAGAATTTCCGTTTTCATCTTTCATATTCCATGTTGTTCCCTCAGAAGCGGTTGGTTCTTGAAGAGTTTTTATTTTCTGACCCGAAACAGAAAATATATTGAGTTTACAATTTTTTGGTAAGTTAACAAAGAAGATTTTTTCGCTTAGAGGGGCAGAAATTCTTGCCGGATTCGGATAGACGACAATTTGGTCTAATGTTACTGCTTCCTGCGCAATTGAAAGTTTCTGACCTTTCCCTTCGTTGAGCAAATCTCCGTTTGTAGATTCAAGACGGCTGTTTAAGGTAATTTCAATTCTCAGCGATAAATCGTTCAATTTATCCAGCGGATTTGTTAGAAGAATAACTTTATTTTGATGTATTGAATCAACAAGCACTCTTTCAACAGGAAATTGCCGCGCTGTGGTAGCAACCGAATAATTTTCTTTTTGCAGAGCTGTTGAGCGGTTAATTGGAACATTAAATTCTATTTGCAATGAATTAGGCGATTGCAATGAAACTGTTTGAGCAAAAAACTGTTGTCTTTCTTGTAATGTTGTGATGAATGTAAAAACAAATGCAGTATCCGCAAGCATAAATGTTGCATCCATCAAATGTTCAATTTTAAGATGATGTGTTCCGGGAAGAATATTTTCGGCAAAAGTAAATAATACCTTATTTGAATTTGAGAGTACAGACGACATAGTTTTTTGAGTATTGTCTAACATTAAAAATGCAGTAGATACATCTGCACCGTTTACAGCTTGTGAAAATTCCACCATTAACTGAGTCGGCGAATTTTGAACAACTTGAATAATTCTTGCAGGAGCATGAGGTACGCCGAGAATCATTTCAGAAAAATTACTTTCACCTGCATTTATGGTTAATGCTTTTACAGCGTAATAATATTTTTGATTTGGCTGAAGCATGGAATCTTTTATTGCATTACCGCTTATCTGTTTATAAAAAGTTAGCGTTGAATCAGTATGACCTCTGTAAATATTGTGAAGAGAAAAAACTGAATTCCATGAAATTTTTACGCTCGTTGAATCGAGTGTTTGAGCGTGTATATTCCATGGAGCCGGCGGCGCAGTGTTACTTGATGATTTCCAAAACTCAATGCCTGTATTTGTATTGAATCCGAGACCGTTAAAACTTAAGAATGAATTTGTTGCGCCGTAACCGTACCACAGAAACTTATCGGGCGAAGTGATATCAACCAGATAAATATTTGGGTTCAGGCATAAGAACAACTGTTTGGATGGCGAAGCTTGATCAGTTTTTCCAATCCAGACTCCGTTAAATATTTTTTGTCCTGCGTGCACTCCAAAAAATGTTTGATTCCAAATAACTGAAAGCGGTACGTCGGAAGTTGAATTGTTGTGTGAAAAGATTCTCACGTTCCATACCGGCAGATTGTATTCACGAAAATTATTGAAATCTAAATCTGTGTGCCCCACAGAGGCAATTTCAGGAATTCCGTCGCCGTTAAGATCTCCTGCCGCAATAAGATCGCTCATTTCTAGAAAATCAGATGTATCCATCCAAGCCAATTCAAATGAGAAAGAATTTACAGCTGTTTGGCGATACAGAAGAAGATCACCATCGTAATCGGCAAAGACAAGTTCAGACTTTCCTGAATTTGTAAAATCACTAACAAGTATTTTTGGCGGTCCGAATTGATTTTTTGAATCACCCAGCCGTGGCGGCGAAGGATTTGTCAATTTTGTCTGTAAAGAAAAATGCTCATTGCCGAGATTTTTATAAATTAAAATTTCGCTGCTGCTGCGCGCAATTAAATCCGGGTTGCCATCTCCGTTAAAATCCACGAAAGAACTTCCCCACACATCGTTGGAATCAATCCAAACCGGTTGAGGAGAAAAATGCAACGTTGTTGAATCAATGGAAAAGATAGCTGAGGTACCGTAATCTTGAACCAGCAGCAACGGAATTCCTTGCTCATTTCTTGTAAAACTTTTCGGAATCCACTGCCGGATAAGTGAATCACGCTGAAGAAAATTACCATTAAACTCAAACAACTTTAAAGCGCCATACGAGCCATCTGCTTGAAACTGATTGATGATGACAATGTTTTTCCCATTGATGAGTATTGTATCCGGTAAAATATACCCTGCTGGAAGGTTGTAATTTTGTTTTTCAAAGAGCGTGGTGGAGATTCTTGTTAAAGGTAATTTTACAGAAAAATATTCGAATCCATTTACTGGAATTGTTGGGAACAATGAGGATTTTTTTATTGATGAGTATGATTCAAACTGTACGTTAAATTCATATTCAGTTTGAGGAAGGAAATCGGTTGATGTTAAAATAAAGTGATGTGTATTTCCAATTGCTTCTGAATGGAGCATACGAAAATTTTCTATGCTTCCTTTCTTACGAAACTTCAGCGTTGCTGTTGAATGTATATCGGTAATTGCAGTGATGGTAGAAACATATTGGTCGTTATAAATAACGGAATCTTCCAACTGAAAGAATACAACTTTTGGCGCATCCAAGTTAATCCTAAAACGAACACGTGTTTCCTCGGAATTTCCTTTACTATTTTCTATTGTAAGCTTTAATAGATAACTTCCTGATTCATAAAGAGTTGGATTGATTAAAAAAACTGAATCGTTAATACATTGTTTTTCGGAAGAAGCAATTGTTTCCCATGTAAAAGATCCATCATCCTTTCCAATAGCCAAAGTATAGGACTTAAAGTATGGAGAGAGTGCCGTAATTTTAATTGGTATTACAGAATTGATAACTTCATCAACAAACGGCGAGTTAATTGTATTAGTATTTGCTGAAATTGCTTTTGATGCATTATAAATATTTAAGATACCTGCTCCGGTTTCTTCATCCCATCCTTTTTTATTGATGTCAACAGCGGTAGTCATTAAAATACCGCGCCAATCTTCATTGGAAAGCTTCGTAAGGTTTTCTCCTTTTTCTTTTTCTATACTTTTTAATAATGCAACGGCACCGGAAACGTGAGGTGCAGCCGCAGAGGTTCCTGAAAAATTTTCTGTATAGGTTGAAAACAGCGAAGTGGTTGGAATTAATTCTCCTGGCGCCATAATATCCAACATATTACCGTATGAAGAAAAGATAGAACGAGAATTATAGTTGTTTATTGAACCGACAGAAATTACGTTACTTAAGTCCGACGGATAATGCGGCTTAGAGCTTCCATCATTTCCACTGGAGGCGACAAGAACAATATTTTTTGAATACGCATAATCGATTGCAGCTTTCAACAACTGTGAAATAACGACGTCGCCGAAACTCATGTTAATCACTTCAGCACCGTTATCTGCAGCGTAAATAATTGCCGCTGCAATATCTATATCGTTTCCGCTGCCTGAAGCAGAAAATGCTTTTAGCGGTAAAAGTGAGGCAGTTCCAAAGCCTGCAATACCATAAAAATTATTTACCTGTGCTCCAATTATACCTGCCACGTTTGTTCCGTGTCCATGATCATCATTCGGCATTGTATTATGGTTGCGGCTTGATTGTGAAAAGAAATCGATAAAATTATATCCGCACCAATCATCAATAAAACCGTTTTGGTCGTCATCAATTCCATTAAACCGTTTATCGTTTCCGTTACTATCAATCCCTGTTTCACCGTTGTTAATGATTATTGAATTTTTTAAATCGGGATGCTCTTCATCAATTCCGGTATCAATAATAGCAACTTTTGTTAACGGCAGTAATGATTGAAGAATTCCTTCGTCAATTAATCTTTTCATGCCAATCTTTTCCAAGTTCCATTGAGATGAATAAGCAGAATCATTGACAGAAGTATCAATGTGGTACACATAACTTTTTTCTACCGTAACATCAGGTAATGAAGAAAAGACATTTGCGATCTCTTCGGTTTCTGTAGAGTCTGGTATTTGAAGAATAAAATATTTTGAAAAGATTTTCTTTGCTTGTTTGGAAGATAAAAGTTCGGGGAAAGCAGATATTTGAAACGTAGAATTCTTTTTAGCAGATAATTTCTTTACAGCAATAGATCGTAAAGAAGCAGTTGTAAGAGTGTCCGACGTTCTTTTTAAAATGAGATACTGCGGATTTACATGCTGCGAAAAAATAAAAGAAGAAAAAAGAATAAGCAAAAAAGATATTAAGAAAATCTGCCGGCGCACAATTAAATCTCTAAATCATTTTTATCCGAAACGGACTCAATAGGCGTTGGGTATTTACCGCCAAAACAGGCGGTACAATACCCTTTTTGCGTATTTTTAGGAACAGCTTCAAGCATTTTCTCCCGTGAAAGGTAATGAAGAGAATCAACGCCAAGCTCTTTGCGAATTTTTTCCACATCACGTTCGCATTGAACGGCAATTAATTCTTCAGGATTCGGAAAATCCATTCCGTAATAACATGAATTGACAATCGGCGGAGAGGATATTCTTAAATGAATTTCTTTCGGCTCTGCTTCTCTCAATAACTTTATAAGCTGTTTTGAAGTTGTTCCTCTCACAATTGAGTCATCGACCACAACGATTTTTTTTCCTTTTAGAACACCTTTAACGGGATTGAATTTGGTTTTCACCTTCATTTCACGCATCCCCTGCTCGGGTTGAATAAAAGTTCTTCCGACATAATGGTTTCGAATTAACCCTAATTCTAACTTTGTATTGATTCCCATTTTTAATGATTCAGTGACATATCCCAATGCGGCGGTGTTAGATGAGTCCGGTACGCTGATAACGATAGTTTTTTCTCCTTCATCAGGGTACACCGGCGCTTCCCGCGCCAACGCCTTACCGAGTTTTCTTCTTACTTTATCAACACTTTCACCGAAAATAAAACTATCAGGTCTTGAAAAATAGACATATTCAAATATACAATGATGTGTCTTTGGGATTTTTTTCTCGAGATAATATGATGTTAATTCTGTTTTATCATTTGCCTTTCTGTCGATTACAAGAATTTCGCCGGGTTGAATTTCACGTAATGGTTGTGCATCAATAATATCGAAAGCGCAAGTTTCGGAAGCGACGACATAACTATCGTCTTTAATGCCAAGCATCAACGGGCGAAATCCGTGAACATCCCGAGAGGCAACTAAAAAGTTATCGGTTAAGATAAGTAAGGAAAATGCTCCATCAACTTTGTTAAGTGCTTCTATAATTTGATCAATTTGATTTTCCTGCTGGCTTCGTGCAATAAGATGCAATAATACTTCTGTATCAGAAGTTGTTTGAAAGATAGTTCCGGTATTTTGTAATGCATTTCGTATGCTTCGGAAGTTCGTTAAGTTGCCGTTATGAGCAATGGCGAGATTGCCGTTTCGATAGTTAACCATAAACGGCTGAATATTATTTTTATTATTTGCTGCTCCCGAGGTAGAATACCTATTATGCCCAATGGCAGAGTTTCCTTTTAAGTGTTCCGTTAAGATGGAATAATCTCGGAAGACATCTGTTACAAGACCTAAACCTTTTACAATGTTAAATTGTGTTCGTTGTTTTTTTTGATTATAAGAACTTGAAACAATTCCGCTGGCTTCTTGTCCGCGATGCTGTAGTGCGTGCTGTCCGTAGTATGTTAACGTTGAAGCCTGAGGGTGATCAAATATTCCAAAAATCCCGCAGGCACAGCGGGGTTTATCTTTAATCTTGATCTTTTTAGTCTTTATCATATACTATGTTATAAGTGTATCTTTCAACCATTCCACATCGTTTAAAAAATTATAATCCGTATTGTAATGAAGTCCGCGGCTCTCTTTCCTTGCAATGGCAGAACGAATGATTAAATCCGCAACGCAGGCAAGATTTCTTAATTCTATTAATCCTTCAGATACTTTTGTTCGTTTATAAAAATCTTTTACTTCTTCCTGAATTAAATTTATTCTTCGTTGTGCTCTTGCTAAACGATGAGTTGAGCGAACGATACCGACATAATCCCACATAACTTGTTGAATTTCTTTTCGATCGTGCGAGATTAAAACCCATTCTTCAGTATTAACCGTACCAGAATAATCCCAGTCAGGTATATTTGCCGGTACGCCATTATTTTTATCTTTATTTTGCTTTAAATATTTTGCCGCATCGTGTGAATAGACAACAGCTTCCAGCAATGAATTACTTGCTAATCTATTAGCACCATGAAGCCCTGTCATACTAACTTCGCCACAAGCAAAAAGATTTTTGATTGATGTTTTTCCTTGTAAATCTGTAACAACACCACCGCAGGAATAATGTGCAGCAGGAACAACCGGAATTAAATCTTTAGTCATATCAATTCCGTGTTTCAGGCATCGTTCATAAATATTTGGGAAATGCTCCTTAATCTTTTCTCCGTGTAAATGTGTAACATCCAAATAAACAAATTCATCACCTGTCCTTTTTAACTCGTTATCAATAGCGCGTGCAACAATATCTCTCGGTGCCAATGAGCCTTGCGGGTTATATTTCAGCATGAAATCTTCACCTTGCGCATTCCGTAAGATACCACCGAATCCGCGCACGGCTTCAGAAATAAGAAAACTCGGTGAACCTGAATTAAATAATGTGGTCGGATGAAACTGTATAAATTCCATATTTGCGATTGCCGCGCCGGCTCTGTATGCCATGGCAACGCCATCTCCGGTTGCAATTAACGGATTTGTAGTATGTAAATACACATGCCCTGCTCCGCCGGTTGCAAGCATAGTGTTTTTTGCAATAAAGGTTTTGACCACATTTTTATTGATATCCAGTACATACGCACCCCAGCAGTGAATGGTATCGTGATTTTCTTTTTTTGTTGTGAAGAGGTGGTGTTCGGTAATTAAATCTATGGTTACATGGTTTTCATAAACTTTTATGTTGGGGTGAGATGCAACTTTATCAAGAAGTGCCCGCTCAATTTCTTTCCCGGTAAGGTCGGCGGCATGAACAATTCTGTTCTTTGAATGACCTCCTTCTTTTCCTAAATCTAATTCTTTTCCCGATCGTGTGAATTGAACGCCTATTTCAATCAGCTCGTTAATTCGTTCAGGTCCATCGTGGACTACATGTTCAACAGTATCTCGATGGCACAGATACGCGCCCGCTTTCATCGTATCTTCAATATGATTCTCAAAGGAATCCGTTGAAGACATGACAGAGGCAATACCGCCTTGAGCGTAATTGGTATTGGATTCTGCTGTTTCTTTTTTTGTGACAATGGAGACAGTGCCGGTATCAGCAATCCTTAAAGCAAAGGAAAGTCCGGCAATTCCGCTGCCGATAACTAAAAAATCTGATTCTAATTTCATATTTAAAGATACAAAAATAAAAAAGGAGAGAAAAGAATTCTCTCCTTTTTATAGAATAACCCAAAAATTAAAAATTAGTTAATCCACCAGGTTAATGTTGTACCTACACCTTGTGTACCAAAGGTAGAAGTCGTTGCACCGCTGGGTCCGCTGCTTCCAAAGCCTAATGCAACATAACCGCCCCATGCAAAACGTGAACTAAACCAATATTCTGCTCCACCCATCACTCATACTCCGAGATTTGTTGTTGAAGGTGTTCCGCTTGATGATGTAAAGCTCAAGCCGCCGCCGTAGAAATAAGAAACATTTTCTACGATTGGATTATAGAGTTTAATGTTTACGCCAAGCCCAAAAGTTGATACCGAAGTTCCTGCAAAAGAACTCGAGTTAAATACAAGACCTCCATCAAGACGCATATTCTCTGATAATGCATATGCACCACCCAACTGACCACCGCCCAGGTCTGTTGTAACACCAATTTTCCCAGCAGAAAGCTGAGCAAAAGAGATAGATGATACAAGAAGTACAGCTGCCACAACAAAAAACTTTTTCATAAAAATTGCTCCTATATATTATGTGATTAGAATGTTAGTTTGGTGAAGGCATTAAATTATGTGAGAAATATAAAACAGCTTTCCTTGTAAGTCAAGTAAGATTTATTAGAAATATATAATAACTGAAGTGCTTAACGTACCGATAGAAAAATCAATTTTGCCGTCCGTATCAAATTCCTGAGTATATGCAACACTCGAAAGTGTCACATCAATTGCAAATCGGTCTGTAATGTATCCCGAACCGATAGCGATTCCTGAGCCGCTGACCTGCTCTGAGGTTGGGATGTAATCGCCGTTAGCAGCGCTGTAAGTTTGTTTTGAAAGAGGCGTTGGAACCGTTTTAAATCCTAAGCGAAGCGGTATAATTCCCTGTTCCATAACAATTAAATACTCTGCACCTATCCGAAATTCATTCAAATTATTTCCGCTCTGGCTTATTTTTTCTTTAGAGTTTCCTGATAAGCCGCTTGATTTCGAGGCGGCATCCGTTGATATTTCTTTATCACCGTACATACGCATTTCATAATCCAAGGCAATGGTAAAATTATCACCGATACGATAAGACGCACCCAACCCGAGCATAAACGGCATCGCAATTTCTTGTTTAACATCATAATTATCCGTTGTGCCGGTAAAAATCTGGTCATTCTCTTTAAAAGTTCCGTCGCTGGATAACGTGAACGGTGTTTTAAGTGTAACGCCGAGTTTGAGTGGTATTCTGCTTGATGAACTTTCAAAATCCGCTAATCCTCCCAATACAAAATTAAATCCGGTAAAATTTAGCTCTGTGTTCTCAGTATAAGAGCCATTAAATCCTATTGAAGCAACAGACATTTTATCGGTAGAGTTAAGACTACCTGTCCAAATATTTGCCGAGAGTCCGACGGAAATCATTGGATTCAGTTTTAGTGCAATTGCCGGAGTAATAGTATTTGCACCTCCCGAAGCATCCGAATTAACTGTCCATAATTGTGATGGATTGCTGGGATTTCGGTACTCTTTTTTAAATTTTTTATAAAAATCTAACTGCCTTTGATAAGCGATTGCTGCAACAATTTTAAGACCACTGAGTGAAACCGGTGTGGCAAAGCTTCCAAAATTAAAGGAGAAATAGCTTTGACTTTCATCTTCGTTTAACGATGCATCAAAGTTATCTGTATATTTTGCACCGTTAGAAATAAAGCGGGCAACAATGGATGCTTCCGGTCTTTCAAGTTGTGAAAGTCCGGCAGGATTCCACACTACTGCAGTGGCATCATCTGCTAAACCAATAAAGGCGCCGCCAAAGCCTTCCGCTCGAGCGCCGGCGCCCGTTAAATTAAAATCTTGTGCAAAAAGAAAAGAAGTGCTGATTAAAAAGATAGAAAGGTGTACAAAACGATACATTTGCCCTCCGTTAAAAATTATTTAATGATTACTTTATCACCGACTTGAATTTCTTGTTCTGTTTCGAGCGGTTTTACTGTTGCAAATTTTTCTGATACTTGAATAACGAGAATTTCACCGAGCTTAGTTACTTTTCGTCCAAGAATTTCTCCGGAAATAGGATGCTTAATACTTTCGCCTTCCCGAAAAACAACACATTTTGTTCCTTTCCGTAATCCTTGTGTATTCCCGATATCGATGAACATTTCACTGGATTCAACTTTAATAATGTCACCTTCAATAATCGGCAGTTCATTGTAAAGCATAGTGGCAACATTTTTTACGGCAAAATCCACAACATCTTGGGAAGTCGTATCCGCATTCACATCATGTGCGGCAAGCGTTTCGCCGGTTTCAACATCTACAAGCCTTGCCGAAATTTTTAAATTTTTTCCTGTATACGAAATATTCCCGACAACCAACGCATCGGCGCCGGTCATCTTTCCAAGTTTTACCGCAGTTTTATCATCAACAATTCCGGATGCTTGAATTTTTTGTTCAGAAATAATTTTATCTAGTGCAGAACGTTCAATAACTTTAAATCGGCGCAGATTAACAAGTTCATTAATCATTTCATTCGTTACGCCGTCCTTATATTTAATTGTTTGTTTATTCGTTTCGAACGGTAGAACAGCAACAGCTAAGCGTGAACCGACCTGGGTAAGATTACTCGGATCATATTTTTTTGTAACAACAATAATGTTTGTTGAAGCAGGTTGAACAATTTTATTTTGCGAAACAGCGTCCGGTTTATACGGAGTTATTTCTTGTGAAGACGTTTTTGGTTTTGGTTCTTCCTGTTTTTTAATGGCAATTGGTGTCGGTAAAACACCGCCGGTGATTTTCTTAAAATATTCTACTGCTCTTTCAGTTGAACGATATGCAAGCGAAAGTTCCAGCTCTTTCTTTGCATTTTCATTTTCACCGAGCATGTAATACGCAATTCCTGTTTCTCTGTGAGGATAATATTCTATAAAGTGCGTTCCGTATGTGCGCTTACGCTGCATATCTTCAAATTCCAGCGATGAAGCACTTTTAAATTCTGTAATTGCTCGCTGCCAATCTTGTTTTTCCATAAATTCAAGACCAACGCTATAATAATTATAGAACTTTGTCTGCCCTATTAGTGAAACAGAAATTATCAATAAAAAGAAAGAAATATTTTTTATCATCACTTCTCCGATTTGGAAAAAGTATAGACAAATAGCGTATTATTGTCAATATAATTCTTATTTAATGGTTTGTTTTAAAGCGTTCAGTAGAATTTCAAATTCTTTCTTCCCCGCAATCAACGGCGGTAAAATTCTAATTACAGTATTTGCGGTAGCATTAACTAGTACACCCAGTGCAAGCATTGCTTCAGCAACGGGCGCACTCTCTGAATGCAGCTCGATTCCAATCATAAAACCGTAACATCGAATTTCTTTTATGGAAGGATGCTTTAAGTTAATCAATTGCTCCTTAAACCATTGAGAGGTCTCACGGACATGGTTCATTAACTGGTTGTTTAAAATTGTTTTGATGACGGCAATACCTGCGGCACATGCCACCGGATTTCCGCCGAAAGTTGTTCCGTGAACTCCGTAGGTCCACACATTTTCTACTTTTTCATTGCCAAGTATTGCACCGAGCGGAAGACCGCCTCCGATCGGTTTTGCTATGGTAACAACATCAGGATGGAAGTTAAACTGTTCGAAGGCAAACAACTTTCCTGTTCTCCCGATTCCTGATTGAATCTCATCGGCGACAACTAAAAATCCGTATTCGTCTCTTAATGCTGTCAAAGTTTCAATAAATTCTTTCGTTACCCCGACAATTCCTCCTTCACCTTGAATAAATTCAAGAAAGACAGCTGCAGTTTCAGCATTTACTTTTGATTTTAAATCGTGAACATTATTAAACTCAATGCTTCCGAAATTTTCTAGAAAAGGTCCGTATCCTTCACGATATTTTTCTTTATCCATCAGCGAAAGTGCGCCCATCGATCGTCCGCTGAATCCGTTGGACATTCCAAAAATATTTTTCTTCCCTTTATTACTCCCCCATTTTCGTACCAGTTTAATAGTTCCTTCAATCGCTTCCGTACCGCTGTTGGAAAAAAATATTCGCTTGAAACTTGAGTTGTGAATTAATAACTCCGCAAGCTCAATTTGCGGCTCTTGAAGAAAATAATTGGAAAGGTGTGTATATTTTGATGCTTGTTCTGCAATAGCATGCGTTATCGCCGGATGCGCATAACCTAAAGCATTTACTGCTAAACCGGCGAACATATCAAGATATTTTTTCCCATCCTTTGTAAAAAGATAGCATCCTTCTCCTTTTACTACTTCCAGCGGTAACCGTTTATACGTTTGAAAAAATATATTATGTTCTCGTTCTAAAAAATTCATTGCTCTGCTTCTCTTTCTTTTAAGGTTGAAAATAAGGTGTGATAAAATAGCACTTTCCGTGTTAATTCTTCCGGTGTGCCGTTGTTCTCCAAAATAAAGTCTGCCAGTTTTTTATGCTCATCATTTGAGAGCTGATACTGCATTCGTCGAGCAATTTCATCGGGCGACGAAGTATCTCTATGAATAATTCGCGAGATTCTTATTGCTTCATCGGCAATTATGGAGAATGAATAATCCACAAAGTTATCCATTCCGGATTCGAACAACAGTGCTGCTTCCGCAAGACAATATGATGCCTGTGTTTGTAAACGAGATTTCCATTGAAGAAATTCTTTAAATACCAACGGATGAATAATTGAATTTAAAATCTCTAACTGATCCGAAGATGAAAAGACGATCTCTGCGAGTTTTTTATGCAGAAGTATTCCATTCTTGTCGTACATACTTCCAAAGTTCTTTTCTATCTCTTTTTTTGCAGAAGAATTTTGTTGTGCAAGTTTTTTTGCAACGCTGTCAGCATCAAAAACAGAAATATGATACTGCTGCTGGAATAGTTTAGAGACTGTTGTTTTTCCGCTTCCGATGCCGCCGGTAATGCCTATCGAAATCATTTTAACTATTTAGCAAATGAAACAGAGCGCACTTCACGAATAACTACAACTTTTATTTGTCCCGGGTATTCCATCTCTTGTTGAATTTTTCGAGCGATATCATGAGCTAATTGATCGGCCATTGCGTCGTCAATTTTATCGTGCTCAACAATTACTCGAATTTCCCTTCCGGCTTGTAGTGCGTATGTGGCAGAAACACCCTTAAAGGATTTGGCTAACTCCTCTAATTTTTCAAGGCGTTTCACGTAACCTTCAACGGATTCCCTGCGAGCGCCCGGCCGCGCACCGCTGATTGCATCAGCAGCTTGAACAATAGGCGCTATTGGATGTTCCATTGGTATATCGTCATGATGCGCACCGACGGCGTTGACGACTATGCTGTGCTCGTTATACTTTTTAATTAACTCCATACCAAGCAGAGCATGCGGACCTTCTACGCTGCGATCGACAGTTTTACCAATATCATGCAGAAGACCGGCACGTTTTGCAAGATTCACATCCAATCCGAGTTCCGACGACATGATGCCGCAGAGATATGCCACCTCAATACTGTGTTGCAATAAATTTTGGCCGTAGCTCGAACGGTATTTCATTCTGCCAATATGTTTAATTATTTCTTGGTGCGCGCCTGGCAGTCCTACTTCAATAAGTGTATTTTCACCGACTCGGATTGTTTCTTCTTCTAGTTCCTGTTTTACTTTTTCCACAACCTCTTCAATCCGTGCCGGATGAATTCTACCGTCGGCAATAAGACGCTCTAATGATATTCGTGCAACTTCTCGGCGAAATGCGTCAAATCCAGATAAAATAACAGCTTCCGGCGTGTCATCTACGATAACATCTACACCTGTCGCCGCTTCAAAGGCGCGAATATTTCGTCCTTCTCTGCCGATTATTCTACCCTTCATTTCATCGCTTTGAATTTGTAAAACACTAACCGTTGTTTCCACTGCATGATCAGCGGCAGATCGCTGGATTGCCTGAACAATAATTTTCTGCGCTTCCTTTTTTCCATCTTCTTTTGCTTTATCCCTAATTTCTTTTAAGGTTTGCGCTGCTTCAGTCTTTACGGCGTCTGTTAAGTTTTCCAAGAGAAGCTTTCGTGCTTCCTCCCTCGACATACCGGAAGCGCGCTCCAGACGGATATTTTCCTCCGCTATCATTGCATCTATTTCTTGCTGTTTTTGGGATAGATTTTTGGAAAGCTCTTCATTACGTCCTTGTAATTTTTGGACTTCTCTCTCCTTTTTATTCAGCAACTCAACTTTTCGGTCAATATTTTCTTCGCGACTGTTCAGTTGTTTTTCGTATGCTTGAAGTTTATTTCGCTTTTGGTTTGCTTCATTTTCAAATTCATGCTTTTTCTTATACCATTCATCTTTCACTTCAAGCATTTTTTCTTTTTGTAATGCAGCAATATCACGGTCGGCATCGGATAATTTCTTTTTTGCCTCTTCCTCGGCATTGGCAATACGATTTTTTCCGATTTTATTATTAATAAACCAGCTGGCAAAAAATGATAGGATAAAGAGGAAAGCTCCGAGTCCTAAAATATATACATCCATAGATTCTCCAGGTCATTTAAAATAAAAATCCGCATCGTAGCAAAGGCAAGTGTAAAAGAAAGAACCCTTTTTTTACACGGTGGGTGTCCGCCTAGTTATTTCTTGTTTCCTCTGACTGCTAGTCCTTATTAAGGACAACCCGAAGGCTTTTGCAAATTCTCGTGAGAGATGAGGCCTGCAATATTACAACTATGAGTCGAACTCCCTTTTAGTTAACTAATAGGTTCTTTATTAGTATTTGTCTTACGCTGACGATGCGGATTATTTATATTTTTTAAAGAAACAAACTCCTTTCACTATTCCGGGTTATGAATACTTGTATCGAGATAATTTGCTATTTTTGAAATTTCATATTCGAGCATAGCGTTCGTCTGAGTTCCTTTATCCCGCTCCTTAAACAAATCTTCCGTAATGTTTAACGCAGCCAGTACGGAAATTGTCAACGGAGGCTGTTCCGGAATTTTCTCATGAACAGATTGAATCATTGAATCAACATACGCGGCAACCTGCTTGGTAAACTCTTCGCTTTCTCCGCGTAACGGATACTCTGATCCGAAAATTTTTACACGTACGCTTTTTCTGTCCATTGAGAGTGAAAGTTATTAGTAAGTAGTGTTAGTCAGCAATTTACAAATACGAATTAATTTTTTCCAATATCAACTGCAGCTTTTGCTGAAGTTCTTTCTTTTCTTCTTCTGCAACAACTGCGCTGCCGTTTATCGTACCGGTATTTTCGGTACGTAATTTTTCAAGTTCAGTCCTCTTCACCAGCAGGTCATTATGAGTTTGTTGAAGTTCTTGTGTAAGTTCTTCGACTTGATATTGTAATTTCTTTTTTTCTTCGCGCAGCGTAGAGATTACAACAGATGCTTCGCGTGCTTTTTCCCATAATATCTGGAGAGCATCTTCTATGGAACGAGGATTTTCAATAATCGTTTGTTCTTTATTATCATCCATAAATATTATATTGCCCGCAATGTTGCATGGAATGCCGTGGTAACTCTTTTAATGATTTCCGAAATTTCTAATTCTATTTCTGTATCAGTTAACGTTTTTTCCGGAGAAACAAACGACAACGAGAATGCCGCACTTTTTTTATTTTCACCAAGAGAAGAATGTTCAAACAGATCAAAAAGCCGAACTTGAGTTAAATACTTCTTCTCTTTTTGTATCACAGTTTCAATTTCACCGACACGGACGTTTCTATCAACAACAAACGCGAGATCTCTTATAACGATTGGGAATTTTGAATATTCTTTATATGTTTTTTCTTTATTTCTGTATAGTAAAAAATTTAACTCAAGTTCGCAGAAGTAAACATCTTGTTCTATCTTATCTCTCAATAGTATTCCTTTGTGGCACTTGGTAAGGTAGCCTGCATAAATACCATTGATTTCAATGTTTATTGTCTCTTTACTTAAAGAACTCGATTTATCATACCAAATTAAATGTATATTGTCAAGACCAAGATATGTTAGAAGTGATTCTATATATCCTTTTATTGAAAAAATATCAAATTTCTCACTTTTTTTATACCATGAATCGGCGCCGTCGTTTCCTGAAAGCAAAATTCCTATGACTAATTTTTCCTTAAATCCATTAACAAGCACATTTTCGGTTTTTTCATTAGTTAATGAAAATGTCTTTCCGATTTCAACTAAGCGTAAATCATAAATTCCATGATTGTTATTATGCGCCACAGCCTGTAACATGGTTGGTAAAAGCGAAGGACGTAAAATACTTAATTCCTGTGTTAAGGGATTTTTTACATGCACCAGGGTATTACCATAATCCTTTGCAATACGTTCGTCCATTAAGCTGTTCGTTACAATTTCATTAAAACCGTTCGATTCGAACCAAGAGCGAATTTGATTGATTGTCGTAAAATTCTTGTCTACTTTTCCAAATGATATTTCACTGGAGAATTTATCTTCAATATTATCATATCCGTATAAGCGGGCAACTTCTTCAATGAGATCCATTTCTTGTTCAATATCCGGACGGAAAGTTGGCACCGTACATTCAATGAAGTTTTCTTTCTTTTCGACCTGAATAGAGATTGATTGAAGCAATTTACAGATTATATCGTTAGTTAAATCAGTGCCGAGAATTTTATTTACACGGTGAGAAGTAATCTGTATTTTCTTCGGTTCAATCTTTTTTGGATAACAGTCAATATACTCATCAGCAACAATTCCACCGGAAAGTTCTGCAATTAATAACGCGGCTCTCTTTGAAGCTTCATTGGTTATATTCGGATCAACACCGCGTTCAAATCGGTAGGAAGATTCGGTGCTTATGCCAAGCCGCTTTGCCGTTCTTCGTACGGTTGAGGGATGAAAATATGCCGCTTCTAGAAGGACATCTTTTGTGTTCAATGAAATTTCAGAATTCTCCCCCCCCATCACTCCGGCGAGTGCAACAGCTCTGATTCCGTCGCAAATCATTAACTCGGTGCCGTTTAATTTGTGTTCTTTTCCGTCTAATGTTTTGAAAGTTTCACCGGCAGTACTGTCCTTTACAACAATTTTATTGTTCCGGAGAAATTCATAATCAAACGCATGCAGCGGCTGGCCGTTTTCTAACATAACATAATTGGTAACATCAACAATATTATTTATCGGGCGAACGCCGGCAGCTTTCAAAAATTTCTGCATCCATTCAGGGGATTCTTTTACTTGAACATTTTTAATTAACCGCGCAACGTAACGAGGACATGCAGTTTCATTTTCAATAGTAACAGAAATTTTCTTTTCAATAGTAGAATTTTGAATATCATCAAGGTGAACAATCGGCCGTTTCAGCGACACGCCATATGCAGCGGCTGCTTCTCTGGCAATTCCAATATGACTTAAACAATCCGGTCTGTTCGGAGTTATTCCGATTTCTAAACTTACATCAACCATACCGAGATAGGCAGAGTACGGCATTCCGATTTCAATATTTTCCGGTAATATTAATATTCCGCTGCTTTCTTCGTTAACACCTAATTCTTTTCCTGAGCAAATCATGCCGTAGGATTTTTTCCCGCGTAATGTTGCTTCAGAAATAACAAACGGCTTTCCTTTCGGGTCGTGCTGATTATGAGGAACCGTTGCACCGGGCAGCGCAACAACAACTTTTTGATTTGCAGCAACATTAGGTGCTCCGCAAACAATTTGTTTTACATTACTTTCCTGCTGTGATAATTGAACTTGGCAAACTGAAAGCTTATCGGCATTTGGATGTTTTTCTACGGAAAGGACTTTCCCTACCACAAAATTTTCGTATTTCTTACTCTCATCTTCAATAGATTCAACTTCTAATCCGGCAGATGTTAATTTTTGCGATAGTTCTATCGGTGTAGTATTAATATTAACTAAAGTAGATAACCACTTGTAAGATATTCGCATAGAGATACTGTTAAAACTGAGTTAGAAATCTTAAATCGTTTTCAAAAAATGTTCGTATATCATCTACACCG
>JACFMZ010000117.1 GCA_019455105.1 Bacteroidota bacterium
CAATTGTTACAATAAGCGTATGCGTGCCGGAAGCATTTTTTGTCTGCAAAGAATAGCGAATCGTTGAAGCAAAAAGCGGAAAGGGAATTTTCACAACGGAATTATCAATAACACTATTATTGTAACGATGCTGAATATAAATATTAACAGAATCCTGAAGAACGCTTCCGAAATTATTTATCACAATATTCACGATTCCACTGTCAAGATCATCCGATAGAATTCCCTGCGCGGAAATATTTGATGATGTAACAGCTAAATTCGGCGTAAACGGTACATCTAAAGAAACAGACGGCTCGCCGATTAATTCATTGGTGTACAACATCACTTGATTGGTCGAATTAAAACTATTTTGCGCTAACGCTATCTTCGCCGTTAAATGCGCTTTTCCGATCTGCGTAACGGTATCCCGTAATATTTTTTTATAAAACTCAATCGGCAGCGTTGAAGCAATAGAAGTAAAGCCTAACGCAGAATTTCCGATATACCCGACAGCATACGATGAACTGCCGACAACAAACAATTCGCTGAATGAAGTAATCTGCGGCTCGGCAAATTTTCCCGTTGAACAGCCGAAATCGGTAATTAACGGACTTTTATTATAATCATTTCTCAACTGCGCAGGATCAAGAATGCTGTTATCCCACGTCTGCGTTCCGCTGTGACCGATATAGGAAATAAACACCGAGCCGAGCGAAACAGCATTCTTAAATTCCTGCATTGAAAACGGACCAAAATCCGACTGCGGATTTTTTGTTTTATAAAAATGTGTTGAAGAACCGCCGATTGGAGCGGGAGTTACATAGGAATTAATAACAACATCATTGGTTGCTTTAAAACTTTCAATTTGTCCCGACGTATTCGGATCGCCTCCGGTAAAAAACATATACCGTTTATTCCAATCCGAATTCCCCAGTGATGAATATGCTTGAAGCCTGTTGAGATACGCCGTTACTTCTCCAGCATTATTTACCGACAGTCTTCCCGTAATCATCTGCGGAAATTGAGAAAGCGAACTCCACGTTACCAACAGCGGATCGCTGACGGGATAACCATACGACGGGACATAATTTATCGCGTTATAATTTTTATAAACAAATTTATAATCATACGAAGCATCACCGACAAGAAGAACATACGCCGGAAGGGGCATCTGCCATGAGGTAGAGCTTTGCAGATAACGCTGCAGCGCTTCCGGCGTCGGATAGCCGAACCCAAATTCATCATAGATATCGTCAATATCTAATAATCGGACAGAAAAATTCCGCGCGGATGCCAAATAATTTTTTAACGGTATTGTTTCATTAAAGAATTTGTTGTGCGTTACAATAATATAATCTGTCTGCGATGTGTTTGCGCGCAGATTGGTAAATTGTTTTTTCTTTACAATAACCGGCGTTAGAATTTTTGAATTCGCCGTTAAATAATACCGATCACCCGGACCGACAGTATCAACAAACGATGCCGTATAAGGTCCGGTTCCGGAAAAGAGAATATTTGAAATTCGTTTCGGCGCAGAAGCAAACTTATAAATTACAACCGCCTGTGTGGAAAGATTTGAAAGTTGAATTGTCCGAACATCAGTTGTGATTAAGTATGAAAATCGGAAACTTAACGAGTCGGAAATTGCCTTCAGCTGCCTCGGAATTTCTAATTCATACCAGTCAACAATAACAGAATTTACCGGTGTTGAGGATGTCGGATATGAAAAAAGTGAAACATTATTCGTTCCGTTTTGAATTGAGGAAAGAGGAAATTTTGCCGAAGAAACAAACTGCTCATAACGATTAATCGTATCGTTTCGTAAATCCGCTCCCGAGGTGCTCCCTTTACCAACCCGCAGTGCAATGGCATGAGTTCTGCTCGATGTTGTTCCGCCCCAGCTGGCGTATTTTGCAGAAACAATTCCGCTGTCATTCGTTGCAGCGAGATCAGAAAATGAAAAAGATTGTTTATTCTCGCTATTGCCGTTCAGCCATCCCCACCCCCATAAATCCTGTGAAGTGTAAAATGGACTTTGCTGAAGCACAACATCGCCGCCGGCAAATTGAATAAATGAATTTTGTTCGAGATGCCGAAAATCAGTATAATTTTTTAACGCATCTGTCGTCGGCACGGCGGAAGGGTTTACCGGAAGCCGCTCGCCATTCCCTGAAGAAAATGTCAGCCAGTACACGGTAGAATCGGAATACCGGTTGAGATATTCATTGTATTCGGTATTTCCTGTAGTAATAATTCTCTGTTTGCCCGTGTAATTCCGTTCGGCAGAAAATTCAAGATAATCAGCAGCATCAAAAATTCCGTCCGTTTCTCCGGCAACGTATATCGGAACTTCCGTCCCGTTCAAAAATAATTTTATCGTTCTCGGATCAGCCGATAAAATTTCCGGAAAAGAATTTTGCAGCTGCGCATACGTTAAACGGTAAATTCCGTCTCTTCCGATATGCAGTTTCAAATAAATCAAAGCCGGATTAAACCAACTTGTAGAATCTGCCGTTGTTTGTTCCAGTTGGTACGGAACCGCATCATCATAATTAAGAATGAGATTTTTTAAAATTGTTTCAAACTGCGGATCATTTTTCTTTAAGGGTTTCTCCGGAGTTGATTTCATCGCTCGTGAAATCATTCTCTTTTTTATCTGCACTGTTAACTCCGTCAGCCGTTCCGTTTGCAGATTCTTTTCGGATTGTACCAACGGAATAATTTCAATCTTTGCCAAATAATATCCTCTGTACCATTCATAACCGGTAATGCGCACAGACGGCTCAGACGGCAGCAAGGAATTAAATTTTTCCCTCTCGCTGCGTTCACTTTCGATAAATGAATATGAAGAATCCGATTGAAGACGGTAAGTGCCGATTTTTGCTGAAGAGGAAATTTTTTCAGAGATATAGCCCGATGCAGAAATACTTATCTGTTCGGTCGGCGCAAGAGCATAATAAAAATATTGTTTCGGTGTTTCAGCAATGGATATGTGTTCATCACGCTCATGAACAAAGCGGAGCGTCATTACACTGTTTTCCTTAAAGAGAGCTTCACCCCAGCTAAACCGCTGAATCTTACCGGATGAAAAAACAAAAACGGGAAGAACCAGTAAAAAGAAAAAATGAAACTTCATATCGTCTTTCTAAACTTTTGTAAAAGAATGTAAAAACAAAACTGCGGAATACCAATAATATATCGCCGCCATAATCTCTGCGGTTCTTGGAATAGCCGGAACATCCATTCAAGATGGATAGCTCGTACTATTTTCGGAGCACGTTTTTTATTACCGGAAACAAAACCAATACCTGCCCCAACGCTCATAATAACCGGCACAGTGAGTTTTTCATAATTTTCCGTAATCCATAAATCCTGGCGCGGGAAACCCATGCCGACCATTAGAATATCTGCTTTACTTTCATTGATATTCTCAACGATTATTGAATCAGAAAAATCAAAAAAACCGTGATGCGCACCGGCAATGTTTAACTTCGGATACTTTGATGGAATGTTCTCCTTTAATGCACGGATTGTTTCCTCAGTATCTCCCAAAAAATATATTTTCCATGATTTCCGAATTGCTTCCTTTAGCACAATGTCATATAAATCCGTACCATTATAAACTTTATCAAATCCGTTTTTACCGTAGAGAAACCGGCTTGCAGCGTAAACACCATACCCATCCGGAAGCACAAGTTCATATTCAGAAACAATACGCAGCAATTCTTTTTTCGCCTTACAGAGAACGATATGATAAAAGTGTGGAGAAATAATTCGAAGCTTTCCTTTAAAAGATATTTTCTCCTCAATACATTGTATCGTTTCAGTTTCCGTTATTCGGTTGAATGAAAGGTGTATAAGAGTAATATTTTTATCCAACATCTTTATCAAGCGATTTTATTGATAAGAAAATTTATTATTTCTTCTCCTTTTATTTCATACAAATTATCATTGTGCATAATGATGCTATTTTCCGGATGCTGCAACGCCGTTTGCGGATTTGAGCTTCCAAAGATTCCTAAAAAATTTGCATTGTGTGCATCAGCAAGATGCATTGGAAAAGATTCAACACACAGAAAAAGCTCAGCATTCACTATCAATGAAATTGTTGTTAATAATTTTGAATTCTGAATCAGAGAAACATAAGAATAAATTTTAAACATATTTAATTCCGACTGTTCTATTTCACCCCAATAAACTATTCGAATATTAAAAGATAATTGCTTATGTAAATATTCAATAATTGAACAAACGGCATGTGAGTTCAGCGATCGCTCTTTCTGCTTGGAATGGTAATGAATAAGAATATAGCGTTCATGGTTATCGTTTTTCTTCTCTTTGTTTATAAGAATAGGTTTTGAAATTTCCGAACAAGAGATATCGGCAGACTCTAAACTCTTTTTTATTCGCTGAAGATACGGCTCCGATGAATTCCATTCGAATGTTCGTCGTATTGAACCGGTAACTATTCCTTTCTCTCGGGAATTAATCCACCAATTTTCCTTTAATGCATAATTCCGGAATCCCGAAAAACATTTTTTACGCACGATCAATGAAATAATACTATTTATTCTTCCCGGGAAAAAAGAAAAAACGAAATCAAACTGTTTCCGGAATAGTTTTATAAAAGAGAGCAATGTAGTAAAAATATTCTTTCTGTCAATTGCAATTACTTCGTCAACACCGGCGATGAACGCCATTTCTCTACAATTTGAGTCAGCAATTAAATAAATTTCACACTCATTTCCGAAATACGAACGCAGCGGCTGTACCGTCGAAAGCGACATATAGGTATCTCCAAGAGCATTGGTTGAAATAAGAGCAATTTTTTTCATTTCTCTAACATTGAAATTGTTTCAAGTAAACCATCAACACGATGCTTCCACGTATTCTGCTTTGCAAATTCAATACGCTGATTTCTTTTTTGGGAATCATTGCTGTTAATATTTTTCTCAATGAGTTGTAGAAATTCTTCGTGAGTATCCGCTAAATCCACTAAGTGCGAATATTGCTCTAATTCTTTTGTTCTCATTGCTACTATCGGTATTCCCAAAGCACAATACTCATACAGTTTTAACGGATTAACAACATTCGTTACGGAATTATTTATAAATGGAATGATTCCGATATCAAATTTTCGAATGATATCGGAACTCTCTTCATGAGTTTTCACTCCGTATAGTTTTATATTGCTGCAACTTGAAAAAAGTATATTCTGCTTCATTGATACAGGTCCGATAATTGCTATCTCAAAATCAACAAATACTTCAGCAATTTTTTTTATTAACGGAATATCTATCCAGCGTTCCTCAAGGCTGCCTATGTAACCAATAACCTTTTCTGATCCATTTTTCTGCGCTATATCAGCCATTTCTAAAAAATGTTGATGAACGGCATTAGGCAGAAATAATGTTTTCTTCTCCGAAAACAGATTGTCCACCCGTTTCCGCATTGTATCGGCGCTAAAGGTAATCAAATCAGCAATGCGAATTAACTTTTCTTCTCCCCGTAAAATTCTTCGCAAACCTCTTTGGCTATTTCCTTGTACTTCCGGTGCATCGCAGATATCATATATAAAATATTTTGCAGGATATTTTTTATGATTTAAAAATCCGTCACACCAATAGGAAAACATTACCATTACTATTGTCTTATTCCAATCAATATTTTTAAAACGGCTGCGAAACCATATTTTAAAGATTATTTTATCAACCAACGGTGAAAGGCTATTTCTAAAAAACGTCGGGATAATCGGCGGAGTAACGACAGAAAGCCGCTCCGGAAGCAGTCTGTTATTATTTTTCGGCTCTTCTATCCCTTTTTTATAAAACAATCGGCGCATAAACGCTCGTAATATATATGCAAACGACGGCATATCCTCAACATAAAATACCTTAAATCCGCGTGAAGCAATTTCAACTGCCAGTGCATGCTCTCGTTGTTTCATAAAACGAAAGCTCGTATTACCCAAAAATATAAATTGATATTTTTCCGAATTAACCATTCAATACACCGCGATATAATCTTATGCAATCAAAAAATGATTTGCACCAATAGCGAGTTCCTTTTATTAGTCCCTTTGGTGTCAAACAGTTATAGTACAAACAACTTTTCATAATTCGCCAGGGAGCTATGATACATTGAACAATAATAAAAATGCTGTTATTAAGCGTTGAATGATATTTGAAAAAGAAATAAAATTGACTGCGAAACGAATAATACATTCCTTTTAAAGCTGCTTCGCCGGTGCTGTTTTTTGTATAATGGAAGACAAGAGATTTTTCTGCACATCGCAAGGTATGGCCCGATAGTTTGATTCTATAACAAATATCGGTATCGTCATAATACAAAAAATATTTTTCATCAAATCCGCCGACTTTTTTTATAATTGCCGATGGAAATAAATTTGATGCTCCGTTTAAACCATCAATCATATCATCAGAAAGCAAGGAATAATGGAACCCCTCTGTTGTTTTTGTCCATTTACGAAACGATTTATAAATCATTGTATAAACCGGTGTTTCTCTTCCCCGGCTGTCTAAAATATTTGAAACAACTGCACCCGTTCCGGGATTCTCTTTAAATGTTTTAAGAAGAAAAGTTAAACTTTGCGGTGTCAGCTCCGTATCGGCATCAAGCTTCCAAAGATATTCACTTTCAAGCGAGCAAAGCGAAAGCGCTTTGTTTAAAGCTTTCGGAGCGCCGGAATTTTCAGCATTTCGAAATAATTTCAAACGATAAAAACTCTGTGAGTATCGCAAAAAAAATGCTTCTACAACTTCGGCGGTCTTATCAATTGAAGCATTATCAACAATAATTATCTCTATTTCACAGAGATTATATTGAAGGGTAAGAACGGAATTTAGCAGCCGTACAATATCTTCTTCACAATTATATGCCGGTATAATAAGGGAGACAATCACATGAATCCTTCTTGTTCCAAGACTTTACTATATTTTTTTAAAATCTCTTGAGAATGTAGTTTTCTCGATTCATCCCACCGCCAGCACAATTCGGTATTTTTATATCGTTCTTTTATATACTCAAGATCAATATGAATATTGTTAAAACCCCATTTAGAATAAAAATATTGATTATTTTTATGCTGCATTGTCTCACGAATATTTGCCTTATTCGGCGAAAGGTGAACTTTTCTTTTTAAAAAATCGGTGACTTTAATAAAACGATATTCACCGAGTATTGCTTTCAAAAGAAAACTTATTGAGGCTCGAAGAAAGCTAAATCGAGTTAATCCGGAATAAAGCTCTAGTTCTACCCCACGTTTTTCTCTTCCATAACCGTAGGTATTATGAAACAGGAGTAAATGCGGCAAGACAAAGTTTTTATAATTATGTAACCGAATTGTTAGCATTTGGTCAACATCTTCTGTCCACAATTTATATGCTAAGTCAATATTCCATACCTCTCGCTTAATGCAGGCACAAGTACCGGCAAATGCATCAACTTCTAATGCCATACGTTCACTAAGTTCATGAATATTTTTTTGATGAAGTTGAGTTTCAGATTTTTTTACGCCGGAAAAATAATCAATGCCTTGGCTCTCACTCATTCCATTCGGTAAAATGATGTTTACTCCAACACCACCAATAGAACGATCAAGAAGTGCAAAGCGAATCATAGTATACAACCAGTCAGGAGTTAAAAAAAATGCATCACCATCCATTCGGACGATGTATTCTGATTGTTTGTTTGCTTCCTGATATCCATAATGCAGTGCGGCTGTTACGCCAAGATTATTCTGATGAATAATTTTCAGATGAGGCATTCCGGAAGTTTTTTGCCAGTGCGATAAAATATCTTTTGTCTTATCAGTACTACCGTCATTGATAATAATTAATTCTGCCTCTCCACCCTTACGGCAATAAAATTCAATCGCAACGCGAATACTTTCAATTGAAATATTGATTGTATTTTCATCATTATACGTTGCTACAAGTATGCTTACGAAAGGAAGATTGTTCATTTATTTTCTGCAGCAAGTTTTTCAAAAGTTTTTAACGCTTGTGCTGTTACCTGATCCATATTATAATACCGGTATGAGGCAAGCCGTCCGACAAACGT
>JACFMZ010000118.1 GCA_019455105.1 Bacteroidota bacterium
GTTCTGTTATCGAAAATACGGACATAACGAAGGAGACGAGCCGAGTTACACGCAGCCGTTAATGTATAAAAAAATAAAAACTCATCCTTCAACGAGTAAAATTTATTCTGCTCGGTTAATTCAAGATAAAGATCTCACTCAAGAAGAATACGATGAGCTGATTCACGAAGCCAAAACACGGTACGAACGCGCGCTGGAAGCTTCGCAAAAACGGGATATGCACATGAAAGGCGAAGTGGCGCTTGCCGTTACGCCGGAGCAAATTGAAGCGATGCAGCCGTATAAAGATACGGCAGTTTCTTTTGAAGTCTTGCAGGAAGTTGCACACAAACTTGGAAACGTTCCGGAAGGATTTGTCGTTAATCCGAAATTGATAAAACTTCTTGAACATCGTAGGACATTAACGCAGGAAACAAAAATTGATTGGGGTTTTGCCGAAGCGCTTGCTTTTGGAACGTTGTTGTATGAAGGAAACGGCGTTCGGTTAAGTGGTGAAGATGTCGGACGCGGAACCTTCAGTCATCGCCATTCAAAATTATTTGATGCCAATACCGGCGATGTGTTTATTCCGTTGCAGCAAATTCGCGAAGGGCAGGGTCCCTTTTACGTGTATGACAGCTCGCTTTCCGAATATGCCATTCTCGGATTTGAATTCGGCTATACCGTTTCCGATCCGCTGACACTGGTTATTTGGGAGGCGCAGTTCGGCGATTTTGCCAACGGCGCACAGGTGATGATTGATCAATTTATTGCGGCATCAGAATCGAAATGGAATCAGCCGTGCGACCTTGTTCTTTTTCTTCCGCACGGATATGAAGGACAGGGACCGGAACATTCCAGCGCAAGACTCGAACGTTTCTTACAGCTTTGTGCGGAAGAGAATATGCAGGTTTGTAACTTTTCAACACCGGCGCAGTTTTTTCATGCTTTACGAAGACAGATGCGCGATGCACAACGAAAACCATTAATTGTTATGACGCCGAAAAGCCTGCTTCGCCATCCAATGGTTGTGTCGTCTGTTGATGAATTTGTTCACGGGAAACTGCAATTGGTGATTGATGATGTGCATGCCGTTTCGCCGGATACCGTGCAGAGAATTGTATTGTGCAGCGGAAAAATTTATTATGATGCGCTTGCATTTATGCAGCACGAAAACATTTCAAATGCGGCGCTGATACGGCTGGAGCAATTTTATCCTTTCCCCAAAAATGAACTGCAGCAGCTTTTTGCAAAATATGGCAATGCTAAAGAAATCGTCTGGCTTCAGGAAGAACCGAAAAATATGGGAGCGTGGAATTTTCTTGCCGATCGGCTGCGAGAACTTGCTCAGCCGTTGCAGGGTGTGCGGTATGTCGGAAGAAAATCTACGGCGAGCACGGCAACCGGTTCAATGAAACAACATCAGATAGAGCAGGAAGAAATTTTGAACGATGCGCTGAAAGTAAAATAATTTTTGACATGAGAATAAAAAAGCGTATTTTTGAATTAAAGGAGAACGCACAACAGACCATTGTTAGAGAATATGTATTAACCGGCAGCACTTCGTCACGTTAACAAAATTTCTATGCCGAATTCAATGAGAGTTCGGCGTTTTCGTTTGTGAGCCAGTATGAAAAAATTATTTTTACTTTTCTTGTTTCTTCCCCTTGCTGCGTTTTCCGGCGGTACCGTCATTGGAAAATATGCCGGCGAATTTATGTCTATCGGTATCGGCGGGCGGGCGCTGGGACTTGGCAGCGCGTATGCCGCCTTAGCGAACGATGTTACGGCGGGTTACTGGAATCCCGCGGGGCTTGCGCGTATAACCTATCCTGAATTTTCGCTGATGCACGATGAACGGTTCGGCAATCTGGTGAATTATGATTATGCCGGATTTGCCGTTCCGTACGGTTCTAATATTTTGAATTCTGAAACCGGCGAAAAAGAATATCGCGCTTCGTCGTTTGGGTTCAGCGTTATTCGTCTCGGCGTTGATGGAATTCCCGATACGCGGAAAGCGCTTGCCGACAGCAACGGCAACGGAATTATGGACGGCGACGAACGGTTAGATTATAACGCCATTACCTATTTTAACGCCTCGGATTACGCTATCTATTTTTCTTACGCAAAGCAACATTCTGAAAATTTCTTTTACGGCGTAAATGTGAAACTTATCCGCAGAAATCTCGGCGATATTCATGGAAATGGAATCGGTTTTGATCTCGGCGCATTATTTCTTCCTGCAGAAAATATTTCTCTTGCCGCAAACTTACAGGATGCCGCTACAACGCTCGTTGCGTGGAGCACCGGTACGAATGAATTAATTTCTCCAACGCTGAAATTAGGCGCAGCATATTTTCTTGAACTTTTCGGCGGACGATTGACGCCGGCTCTCGGCGCCGATGTCCGTTTTGAAAATAGAAAATTTTCTTCGGTTGCACATCTCGGGCCAATCAGCGTTGATCCGCAGGCGGGAATTGAGTTTGATTATAAAAATCTTGTTGCCGTGCGCGCCGGCTATAATGATATCGGCAATCTTACGCTCGGCGCCGGAATTCATCTTCGGAAATTGGATATTGATTATTCTTTTGCGAAGTTTAATGCCGCCGATCAGCTCGGCAATACGCACCGCATTTCGCTTCGTCTCCGCTTAGAAGAGGAAAAATACCGCCGAGGTTCCGAATAATGCCGGCTCATCGAAACGGGATTATCTTTGCCGTTCGATTTCTGTTTTTTGTTTTCCTTTTACAATTTTCTCATTGTTCCTCAACGGAACCGAAATCAGCGCCCCGCTCTACGGATTCCCCAAAGCCAAAGATAATAATTCCTGAGCCGTTGCCATTGTATCCTCCCGGCTGGATGGATATTACGGCGGCATCCCGTTTTACCGGAATGCTGTACTGTCTTTCTTCCGATTCACTTTCAGGATTTATTACCTTAAAGGAGTTTTTTGCCGATAAAAACAGCGCCGCCGCTTTAGCAAAAGAAAATATCCAAGTACTCGGAAACATTTCACTCCGGTTAAAAATTGCCGAACGCAATTCTGAGCGACGCATTACCCGTACGCCGTACTTATACGGAAACGATGAACAGTTTTCTTCCTTTGTCTATTCCGATAACGGTTTACTGCATCGCGTTGTTTTATTTACAAAAGAAGAGAAAATTTATGAATCAGAAGTGTATCAGGAAAATCTTTCGGCAAATTTCAATCTTCTTTCGGAACATCAGCTGATTTTTATCGAACGGTTTCTTAATGGAAGGAAAGGAATTGAAAAATAACAAACGGGAAAACCGGCTTTTATTTTGATTTCATTTCATACACGCCGTTCCAATCTTTCGGCGGAGGGTTGTCGAGAAATTCTTTACAGCGCTGTATATACATTGCGGTCGGCTCATCATCAGGAAATTGTTTACGTATTTCGGTAAACTCTTTTAAGGCGGAGCGGAATTTTTTATTCCGGTATAATTCCATGGCAGCGCAAAAGAGTTCAACGGTTTTTAATTTCGGCTGAAGATCCGGCGAATCAAGTTTCCCGATTAATTCATAAACACGAATTGGTTTTGTTTTTCCTTTTACAATCAGCACATCAAGTTCACGGCAGAGAAGCCGGTCTTTTACTTTTTCGTACGTCGATTCACTGATGATAATCCGTGTTCCGTAATTTTTATTTGCTCCCTCTAATCTCGACGCAAGGTTTACGGCATCGCCGAGTACGGTATAATCAAACCGTTTTTCTCCACCCATATTCCCGACAACCATTTGATCGGTATTCATTCCCATACGAACAACAAGATTCGGTTTTCCTTCGGCACGCCATCGCGCGGCAATTTCTTCGGCTTTTTGCTGCATTTCAATGGCAGAAAGACAGGCATTAAACGCATTATTTTCCAACTCTACCGGCGCGCCCCAAAATGCCATAACGGCATCACCGATATATTTATCCAGCGTTCCTTCATTCTTTAATATTATTTCAGTCATGCTGCTGAGATATTCATTCATCAACAGCACCAGTTCTTCCGGCGAGAGCTTTTCTGAAAAAGAGGTAAATGATGCAATATCGGAAAAGAAGACAGTTAATTCTTTTTTTTCGCCGCCGAGGCGAAGTTTATTCGGATCGTGAATTAAATCATTCACCACCGTCGGGTTTAAATATTGACTGAACATTCCCTTAATAATGGATTTTTGTTTTCGCTCGGTAAGGTATTGATACACCGTGCTTCCGAGATAATTTAAAATAACAGCAGCGGCCGGCGAAACAACCATAACGATTGTCTGATGATAAGAAAACATGTAATAAGAAAATTCAAGAATTCCGTACAGTACGCCGAGTATTACCGCCACGCCGAAGATTTCAAAGAGAAAAGAATAATTTGATTTATGCAGCTTTAATGCAGAGATGCTGAAAAAAGTAAACATTGAAATTCCGATAATGTAGAGAATATTAATCCACTGTGGCGAACGGTAAATGTAATCCTGTCGTAACAATGTTTGCAGGGCGTTTGCGTGAAGTTCAACGCCGTACATTTGATTGCGGTCCGGAAAATTCGGATCGGCTATCGGCACATTAAAAATATCCTTCGATTCTGAAAAATAAGGACCGATGAGCACAATTTTATTTTTAAATGTTCCGTCGTACAGCATACCGATATCCGGATCGTCAAAAATATTGATTGAAGTGTGCAGTTCGCGTTCTTCAATGGTTTCAAATGTTGAATCATCAAGAATGTTGGCAATATCGTACTGCTTAAATGTTGTTCCTGCCGTGCCGTAATAATTAATTAGAAATGAGATATCGTCGTACTGCGGAATATAATTGCTGCCGACGATAAATTCGCTTCCGTTATCGTTCGCCGTAAACGTTGTAGGTAAATGGTTTACCTTATTAAGAAGCGCAAAGGCGAAAGAAGGAATAAACCGGTTTTGCCCCGGCATTTTTGCAAACGGCATATATCGCCGGTAAATTCCGTCAATATCATTCGGAACATAGACGCTTCCCACAGCACTGTCGGCAGAATAAAAAATAGAATGAAAATTTTCCTCTTCACGAATGACCGTTGCATCATCAAGCCGAAGATCCGTTTTTCCGGCAACAACAACATTGCGGTATTGTTGAATAGCCTGATATAATTCATCGTCGTTATGCGGTCCGTGAATTTCATCCGGTTGTTCAAAGGTGAGATCAATACCAATGGCTTTTGCGCCGGCGCGGTTGAGATTTCGAATGGCACGCGCATAATACGAACGGGGAAACGGAAAGCGATCGGGGACGGTTGTTTCAGATTTGTCGGAGATTGTAACAATAACAACATCGAGCGATTCTCTGGGAATTGGAAGGGGACCTCGATGATTAAAACTACGGTCGATAAATGATAAACGAAACCGGCTGAAAAAATCGAATGTATACAGCGAATCATGAACAAAAATAAGCACAAGCACCGCAATACTGAAACTGATAAGAAAACGTGCCATCCAAGATTGAAATATTGTTTGGCGCTTTTCCATATTACAATTCTATGCGATAGAGTGCGCTGAAGATAAGATCGTGCGTGCTGATGGAGGAAGAAGGGAGCGACTGTGTTCCGTAAGTAATGTATTGCAGCGAAAGTGAAGCAAGTTGTTTTGTGGTAATGTAGTACGACGCTCCCGCTTCAAATAAAACCCGCTGATAATTTCCGAACGTCGGCGCCAGCGTTCCGCTGAGAAAGAAGACATCGGCAAGAAGTTGATATTTTCCGGTGAGTGCAATGGTTTGATAATTTAGTGAACGCGATGTTACTATAGTCTGCGATGTTGCGGTATCAACGACAAAATCCGGAATTGTTAACGAGCTGTAGGAAATATTTATTCCGGTTTCTAACGGCAGTGTATTATGAATGGTAGAAATTCCTAATGCCGTATTGAATGTAGAAATATCCTGCTCTTTCGGTGTTCGGTCATCTTTGGTGGAAACATCAACGTTCAATGTTACATTATGGCTGCCGAGCGGCGAAGAAAGATCATACGAGCTTTGTAAAAAATAACGAATGCCGTGTTCATCAATTGCTCTGGCGGCAACCTGCGGAAGAGTATCAAACGGATTAATCGGATTGGAATTATTCAAAAAACTAATTCCGGTTGTCATAGAAGGAAATGTAAAAGCCGGAAAATATGAAATTGATGTGGTTGTGGTTTTATACGTTGTTGTTGCAATTTCGCTTTTATTAGTGTTATCGGAAAGAACTTCATAACTCAGCGAGAGAAATACTCTGTTGCTGAGCAGGCGCAGCCGGTTGGAAATATTAAATCCCTGAATATCCTGCCGTAATGAAGTTGAGCCGAACGATGTATAATCTTTTCCGTGATAGATATATGATCCCCGTAAATAATTTCCAAAGTAATTAAACGAAAGATTCGTTTCATACACCAGCGAAGTTAATCCGAGAGGATTGATCGGAATGAGGTTTTCATTTAAAGTAATAAATTTATTTACCAGCGGAAGCAGATTTTTCAAATTGTCGGCATCGCTTCGCGTGAGAGTTCCGCGCACAGCCGCCGAATCAAGACTGTCGGCAGTAAACGAAGAAGAGGAAATATCAATATTATTCAAACTGAGCGCTGTCTGCATCGAAAACTCAATCCGGTGATCATCGAACGATGCTTTTATATCGGTGCCGACAACAAGATTTTCTTGCGGCTTAATTATCTGCGCAGAAAGCGCATTGAACTCGTCAATGGATTTTGAATAGGTAAATCCCCATTGAAAATTTTCACCTTTTCCAAAGCTGGGGCGAACGGTTGAAATTGTTCTTCGCAGTGTCCGCGGAAGCGAATCCTGCACAGTGCGGACAATTTCTCCTTTTGTTGCATCGAGATTGAAAAATCCTAAAAGCAGATTGCCGCTGATACCGCGGACGCGTCTCCCGTCCATAATAAGATTTGGGAAACGAGGATAGGCATCGCCCAATTCGAGCCGGACATATTTTGCATCAACTCCCAGATTGTATCGGTTCTGCGGCTGGTTCTCCGGTTTTTCTTCGGATGAAAGAAGCAGGTTCGCTTTTGTTTTTATAAAATTTGCCGTAACAGAATTTACACGCACATCAAGACGGCTGTATGTTCGCTTTACACCCTTAATATTTTCGCTTCGTGATTCGGCAAGCGCCGACCCGCCGTAAGTAAAAAGTGGTTTTTCTTCTTCCGGTGAGGCTGATGATTGAAGGGTAAACTTTCGTTTCAATGATTTTACCTGAGCGCCTGTGGTATCAAAAATATCAATCTGCAATTGCAGTCTTCCGGCAGGCATTGTTGAAGGCACAGCTTCTGGCGGAACAATTAATAAATCGTCAAAGGCCATGGCTTTCGAAGAAAGATCAACGCCGTTTAAAATAATTTTTGTTTTAGCTTTATCAATTTCATTTCCCGCATAGACAAAAGAGACGGAGATATACGTTTCACCTGGAACTAACTCTTCGCCTTCAGCAGGACTCATAATGAGAATATCTGAAGGTCCGACAGGTGCAGGTTCAATATTAATACGGTTCGGCATGCCGGCCGGATTTTCAAATGGAAATGTTTCCGTTGTTCCGGATTGGGTTTCTACCAGAATATAATATTCAAGCGACGGTGGAAGCACCTCAGATGAAGGAATCTCTACGGATGCAGAATCTCCCATTAAATGCATTTCCAACGAATGAAATTCCGATTGACCGAACGGGCGGTAATAAAGCGTTACGTGGGAAATTTCAGAAACTAATTTGAGATCTGCCGTAACGGTTAACGGTTCTCCTTCAGTAATTAATGCCGGGCGAATAGCTCGAACGTACGTAGAGATTTGAGCCAAGAGCAGCGTATTCGGCAGAAAACACAATATTCCCAACAACGGGAGAAGTGTTTTATGTAAAGATTTTTTTTGGGATAAAAATGGTAAGGACATAATTGATTTCACTCAATCTACCAAAAGCAGAAGCAAGACGCAAGCACAGCATTAAAGATTCTCGACAAATATTTTATCGCTCAGTCTGTCCGTGTTGAATGAATCCCTTGTTTAACGTAATTCCACAAAGACCGACATAATGTTTT
>JACFMZ010000119.1 GCA_019455105.1 Bacteroidota bacterium
CCTGCAGCATCTCGCGCATCACCTGGCCGCCGGTCGACCAGTTCGCCGCTTCGAATAATTCGTTTGGCGTCAGGATCGCCGCTTCGCCCGTCGCGGCGTAGGCGAGGAAGTACTCTTCCTCGATGCCGAACGAATAGCCGGCAGCCGCAGCAAGAAATCCTTTCAGTATATCGATCGTAACAACGGCAACACCAATCCACTTCTTGCCGGTAACTTCAAGCGCATTTCTTCCACCAACATTTCCGCTGCCGGCGTTCCGAATATCAATGCGTGAAACAATTTTTACAAAAAGGTATGCCGTCGGAAATGAACCGAGAAGATACCCAATAAATACTGCTTCAATAAAGTGCATAATCCTTAAAATTTGTTTGTAGAGTGTATGAAAATTTCATTGGAGAATCAACGCAAAGATTTTTACATACATAAATTTCTGTTTCTTGATTCTCCAGAGCAAAAAATATATATTAAATCATCTGAAAAGAAAAAGATAAACACAGAAAAATATTTTTCAGATGCCTCACACGACAAAACTTGGGAACGTCATGTCAAAAGATCTCTCTAAAATTCAATACTATAATACAATTCTTGAAGCTATCGGAAATACGCCTCTCATTAAACTCAATAAAATTACAAAGGGATTAAAACCGCATATTTTTGTGAAAGCAGAATTTCTAAACCCCGGCGGCTCTGTGAAAGACCGAATCGGCGTAGAAATAATTGAAGACGCAGAAAAGTCAGGAAGATTAAAACCGGGCGGAACAATTGTTGAATCCACTTCCGGCAATACCGGAATGGGACTTGCGTTGGCTGCGGCGGTGAAAGGATACAAAACTGTTTTTACTATGCCGGATAAAATGAGTCAGGAAAAAATCAGTAATCTCCGCGCATTCGGCGCCGAAGTGATTGTTACTCCTACTTCCGTTCCTCATGAATCTCCTGAAAGTTACACCGAAGTTGCAAAGAAGCGCGTACGGGAAACACCGAACGCCATTCTTGCCGACCAATATGAAAACCCGAAAAATCCCGAAGCACATTACAAAACAACCGGACCCGAAATTTGGAAACAGACCGGCGGACAGATTGACCATTTCATTTGCGGAATCGGAACCGGCGGTACAATAAGCGGAATCGGAAAATTTCTGAAAGAAAAAAATCCAAAGATAAAAATTATCGGCGTGGATATTAAAGGTTCCATTCTTCAGGAATATTTCTACAACAAAAAATTCGATCCGGTTTTTAAAACATACAAAGTTGAAGGAATCGGCCAGGATTACGTTCCGAAAACGCTTGACTTTTCTGTGGTGGATGAAGTATTAATTGCAGACGATCAAGAATCGTTTCTTACGGCACGAAAAACTACCCGCGAGGAAGGAATTTTTATCGGCGGTTCTGCCGGCACTGCAATTCATGCGGCGTTGGAATACTGCAAACATATTGAAAGCGACGACGTGGTGGTCATTCTCCTTCCGGACAGCGGCAGCCGTTATGCCAGCAAAATCTATAATGATGTGTGGATGAGGGAAAACGGATTTCTTAAACCCGAACGAATTACTTTAAAATATATTTTAACCTATAAGTCGGAAGAAATTCCGGCGCTTGTTTCCGTTGAAAGAAATTTTACTGTTCGTAATGCGCTTGAACGTATTCGTGAATACGGAATTTCTCAGTTACCGGTACTGGAAAACGGAAAATGTTTCGGCACTGTTACCGAATCGAAACTTCTTTCGGAAGTTCTAAAAGATCAAACCATGTTCGATAAGCCCGTTGAATTAACAATGGATGCACCTCTTCCTTCCGTTCACATGAATGAAGAAATTCAAAGCGCTGTTAAATATTTTACGCAGAAATTTCAGGCAGTGCTCGTTACCGATAATGAACAGCCAATCGGCATTATTACCCGTTTTGATGTATTAGATTACATGTCTCAATAATAAACACTAATCCTTATGCAATGGGAAAAATCTGCAGTTGATAAATTAAACGAACTACTTCAGGTTGTCCGCGAACCGTTCCGCGAAATTATGAAAAGTAATGCACAAACACATGCCGAACAGTATGCCATTATGAGAAATTCACCGCATATTTCGATTCGGGAAGCCGTTCTCGGTTTCCTTCGCGCGCGGTCGCATAAACTTAATCAAGAAGGATTAATGATTCTTGAAGAACAAAAACTCACTGAAAAAGATTTTCTTAACTATCCATCTAACCCAATTGCTCCTCAATCATGAAATTTTCTACAAAAGCTGTTCACGCAGGACAAGTTCCTGACCCTTCAACCGGCGCTGTGATGACGCCTGTTTTTTTAACGTCAACCTATGTTCAGGAAGGACTCGGAAAAAATAAAGGATACGAATATTCCCGCGTGTCCAATCCCACACGAACCGCGCTGGAAAAAAATATCGCCGCGTTGGAAAATGCCAAAGAAGGTTTAGCCTTTGCTTCCGGCATGGCAGCAATTGATGCCGTCTTTCGACTGTTGAATCCCGGTGATCATATTATTGTCTCTAACGATGTTTACGGCGGAACATACCGCATTGCCAAAATGGTTTTAGAAAACTACGGCTTGCAGTTTTCTTTCGTTGATACAACCTCGATTGATAATATAATCAATGCGGCAACACTGAAGACAAAAATGATTTTTGTCGAAACTCCGACAAACCCGACGATGACTATTACTGATTTGAAATCGGTGGCAAAGTTTGCAAAAGAGCGAAAACTGCTTTCTGTCGTTGATAATACTTTTGCAACTCCGTATCTCCAGCAGCCGATTGATTTAGGAATTGATATTGTTGTTCACAGCGTAACCAAATACCTTAACGGACACAGTGATATGCTCGGCGGATTTGTTGCAACAAATAATAATGAAGTCATTCAGAAACTGCGCTTCAGCCAAAAAGCTGTCGGCGGAATTATGAGCCCGTTTGATGCATGGCTTTGCCTGCGCGGAACAAAAACATTAGCCGTGCGAATGAAACAGCACTGCGAAAGTGCAATGATAATTGCCGAATGGCTTTCCCGCCAGCGGAAAGTAAAAAAAGTAAATTACCCCGGATTGAAAAAACATCCGCAGCATGCACTGGCAAAAAAACAAATGAAACATTTCGGCGGAATGATTTCATTCGATGTTGGAACTCTCGCCAATGCTAAAAAGTTTTTAAAAAGCGTAAAGCTCTGTTCGCTTGCCGAAAGTCTTGGCGGCGTTGAAACACTCATTTCGCATCCGGCTTCAATGACTCATGCTTCCGTTCCGAAAAATGAGAGAATAAAAAACGGCGTAACGGACGGGTTGGTAAGAATTTCCGTCGGCATTGAAGATGTTGAAGATATCCTTCAAGATTTACAACAAGCGCTTAAAAAAATATAAATAATTATCGATAATAATGGCTGTTAAGAAATCCGCTAAAATTTTATCTGATGCAGTAAGCAATGAAATAAACGATTGGAATAAAGCGCTAAAACCGCTCTTCAAAAAGTATAAAGGGAAAAAACATCCGCTTGAATACAAAAATCTCTACCAGCTTGTAATAATGGTTATTCTCTCCGCAAGAGATTCAGACAGACATATTAATCAGATAGCTCCGGCGCTGTTTAAAAAATTTTCTTCCGTAAAAAAATTGTCAACAGCTTCTCCCGAAGAACTTCATCCTTACATTAAAGGCGTCCTAAATTACGCCCGAAAAGCAGAATGGATTTCTGCCTTTGCAAAAGAAGTAAAAAGTGATAAAAATATTCCGCTGACCATTGAAACATTAACGCAGTTCAAAGGTATTGGCAGAAAAACAGCAAATGTTATTATGACGGAAATGGGAGTTCCGCTGGAAGGCGTAATTGTGGATTTACACACACTGCGCGTTGCACCCCGCATCGGAATTGCCAAAGGAACGAATCCTGAAAATATTGAAAAGCAGTTAATGGAAAAAGTTCAACAAAAAAATTGGGGTATTCTCGGCTTATCTCTTTCCCACCTTGGAAGAGAAACCTGCAGACCGACAAATCCGAAATGCCATGAGTGTGTGGTCAACACTATCTGTGAGTATTATCGGTTGTTGAAATAACATTCAGCACATAATCAAACTTAACGCTGCATTACTTCTTCTTAAAAAAATCTTTTTATTTCATCTGTGTTAAATAGACACCCGCTATTGTAACAATTCCTCCGGTAATAAATGTTGTAGAAACCGGCTGATGCAGAAATAATACTGCAAGAATTGTCGTAAAAATCGGCTGAGCATTTGTAAACACCGCCACTTTTGTTGTATCTAACTTTCCGATTGCATAATACCACATTATGTAGCTGATAATGGAAGTAAAGATTGATAAGTATAATATTCCAATCCAATCGGACGGAACGATAATGGAAAAATCAAACTTCAGCGAACTGTAAATTCCCGGAGGAATAAAAAGAATGCCGCCGATTAAAACCGTTAAAGAGCTGATTCTGATTGCTCCGTATTTGATAATTAATTTTTTCCCTTGAATGGCATACAATGCCCACGCCAGCACCGCAATTAACACCATAACATTGCCGAAAAAATAATCGGAAGAAAAATCCAAACCTTTTTCAAATACTACAACAAGAACACCGATGAACGCTACAATAACACCCGATATTTTCTTTATTGTCATCTTCTCACGCAAAATAAAATTTGATAACACAAGCACAAACGCCGGCGTGGTAGCATAAAGCAGCGCTCCATTTGCTGCTAAGGTATATTTCATTCCATAGAGATAAAAGAATTGATTAATGGGAACCGCAATAAAAGAAAGCCATAGCAGCAGTGGTATATCAGCTTTATCAATTCTATTTTCTTTTCGAAAGAAAAATATTATTGAAAGAGCAACAATGGAAATAATTCCGCGAAGAAACGTCAACACCACCGGGTCAACGTTATGCGTAACAGATTTTGAAACAAGATGTGTTCCGCTGGCAATCAACTGCTGAATGATAATTACGATATAGATATTCATAGCCTGTTTCGGTATATTAACCGATAAATATAGTTAAAATTACCTTCTGTTCCGTTAACGAAAATGAATAAAAAGAGAGACCGTTTATTTTTACTCGACTCTATGGGCATTGCGTATCGTTCGTTCTATGCCTTCATCACCAATCCGCTTATCAATTCAAAAGGTGAAAATACCAGTGCGGCGTTCGGTTTCGTAAATTATTTGAATAAAATACTCGACGAGCAAAAGCCGGAATACATTGCCGCAGTGTTCGATACCGACGCACCAACTTTCCGCCATCGCGAATTTAAGGAATACAAAGCGACGCGAAATAAAATGCCGGAAGAGCTTGCTTCCTCGCTATCAATTTTAAAAGATATTGTCCGCGCGTTCAATGTACCGGTTGTCGAATTGGACGGCTACGAAGCCGATGATATTATCGGTACGCTTGCAAAAAGAGCCGAAAAAGAAAATATCGATTCATATCTCGTTACATCCGATAAAGATTTAATGCAGTTAGTTTCTTCCCGCATTAAATTATATCGTCCGGGAAAGTTCGGCAACAGCGATGAAATTGTGGATGAACGCGACGTCATGAAAAAATTCGGCGTTGCGCCCGAAAAAGTCATTGAAGTTCTCGCACTTACCGGCGACACGTCGGATAATGTTCCTGGTGTCCCCGGTATTGGTCCGAAAACAGCATCGCCGTTAATAAATAAATACCACTCCATAGAAAACTTATACGAACATCTCGATTCAATTCCGCAAAAGGGCGTTCGCGAGAAACTACAAAAGAATATTGACCTGGCGTTTCTTTCCAAAAAATTAGTAACGATTGATATCAATACTCCCGTACAGGTTGATATTCATTCTCTCAAATCCTCCAATCCGGATTACTCTCTCCTGCTGAAACTCTTTGAACAATTAGAATTCAATAATTTTATTTCACGGATTAAAAATAAATTTAATGAACAATCGAACATTGTTACTGAACCTGAAAATACGGAAACAGATGGAACTGCTCTTGCTTCAATAGAGAATTCAGAACATACATATATTATCATTAACTCAGATGCTGATTATTTACAGCTTCTTTCTCGGCTGCGGAAGGCAAAGGCGTTTGTTTTTGATACTGAAACAACTTCCACCAATCCGTTTCAGGCACAGCTTGTCGGTATTTCATTCTGTATGGAACCATTAACCGCTTACTATCTACCGGTTGATGAAACTGAAAATGAAAGCGAGCGGCATGATCTATTTACAAGCAGTGAAAAGAAAAATGCCGTTTCAGGATTCAGCCTGGAGCGCGTCATAAAAGATTTACAGCCGATTTTCAAAAATCAATCAATAAAAAAATACGGACAGAACATTAAATACGATATGCTTGTTCTTGCATCAAAAGGAATTACTACTGCAGGAATTGGTTTTGATACAATGATTGCCGCATATGTTCTTCGTTCGGACCGCCAGCATTCGTTAGATACTTTAGCGTCTGAATACTTACGCTATAAAATGATTTCGTTTGATGAATTGACCGAAGGAAAGAAAAAAGATATTCGTGAGCTTTCGCTCGATGCCGTTGGAAATTATTCCGCTGAAGATGCCGACATCACTTTTCAGCTTGTTGATATGCTGTACGATAAAATTTCGGCGCAGGGATTAAAATCAATCTGCACCGATATCGAATTTCCTTTAGTTGAAGTTTTAGCGGCAATGGAGCTCAACGGAATTTCTATTGATGTAAAATTCCTTCACAAAATGTCGCAGGAATTATCAAATGAATTAGATGCATTGATAAAAAAAATCTATTATGAAGCGGATGAACAATTCAATATTAATTCTACGCAGCAGCTGGCAAAAATTTTATTTGAAAAATTACAATTACGCACGATAAAGAAAACAAAGACCGGATTTTCCACGGATGTGGCGGTACTCGAAGCGCTTCGGCGCGAGCATCCGATTATTCCCTTGTTGCTGGAATATCGGCAGCTGACAAAATTAAAATCTACGTATGTTGATGCGCTTCCGAAATTGATGCATCCGAAAACCCAGCGTGTTCACACCTCCTTCAATCAAACGGTTGCCGCTACGGGAAGACTATCCAGCAGCGATCCAAATCTGCAAAATATTCCCATCCGCACGGAACTCGGCAGAAAAATCCGGCAGGCATTTATTCCCGGTAGTGCTAAATCAAAAATATTGTCGGCAGATTATTCTCAAATTGAACTGCGCATTATGGCGCATACCTGCGGAGATGAAGGATTGCTGGAGGCATTTCGTAACAAAGAAGATATTCACACGACGACCGCGGCAAAGGTATTTGGAATTTCTCCGAAAGATGTTACCCGCGAAATGCGAAGAAAAGCAAAAGAAATAAATTTCGGAATAATGTACGGAATCGGCGCCTTCGGACTTGCTTCGCGTTTGGATATTTCCCAAACCGAAGCAAAAGAAATTATTTCAAAATATTTCGAACGCTTCCCAAAAGTAAACCACTATATTTCTGAAACGATTGCTCAGGCGCATACCAATGGTTTTGTTTCCACATTGTTAGGAAGACGAAGATATCTTCCGGAGATTGACAGCAAGAATGCAAATATCAGACAAAATGCCGAACGTCAGGCAATCAACATGCCGATACAAGGAACTGCCGCCGATATGATTAAGCTGGCGATGATACGCATTCACACTGCCATTGTTGAAAATTCTTTGCAGAGCAAAATGTTATTACAAGTACACGATGAACTGGTTTTTGAAATTCCTGATAAGGAAGAGAAGAAAATTTCAACAATTGTAAAAGAAGAAATGATTCATGCGATGGATCTCAATGTTCCGATTGAAGTAGAAATCGGCATCGGCAGCAATTGGCTTGAAGCACACTAAGCCGGACGCTTTCGAAAAAAAAGAATCCACACTCCAAAAAATATTATCAGCAGAGGCCAATACCGATTGACAGCATTCCACATATCTTCGTAATACCAATACCCTAATTCGGTAAGCATCAATGCCGCACCAAATCCGGCAAAGACAATAAATGGTATAAG
>JACFMZ010000120.1 GCA_019455105.1 Bacteroidota bacterium
TCTCAGCTTATGATGAGACGGCAATTACTTATACCGCCTTAATCTTTTTTGGTCTGCTGGCAATGTTTTACATTTCAACCTATACGTTACGAGAGCGGAATAAAGCACAGCAGTTATTATTTGATGAACAAAAAAAACATTTGGCAGATCAAATTAATACACAGAACGAGCTGCTGTTTACGAAACGCATTTATCATACGCACCACAAGGCGGAAAAGATCATGGGGTTCATTAAAGAAGATTTACGGCAGTTAACAACCGCCAATATTGATATGATAAAAATGCGAATTAATAAATATGCAAATTTTATAGCCCGTGTTATTTATGATATGAAATGGTATGAACCGCCGTTGCAGACAATTCGCAGTAATTTATTTAAAACTAATATTAATGCGGTGCTGGAATTTTTAATACAAAATGTTTTTAATCGAATTTCGGTGGTAAATGACGGCATCACATTTCAACTTGACTTGGATAAAGAACTTCCGGTGGTGCATCTTAATGAATTTGTTGTGTGGGAAGTCTTCGAACCGATTCTGCAAAACGCTGTGGATCATGCCGCAAAAGATAATATTATTATTAAAATCCAAACAATATATAATAAAGAAACTGGTCTAGCGCACGTCTGCATTATTGATAATGGTGTCGGTATAGAGCCGTGGCTGTTGGAAAAAGACGAAAGCGGCATAAAAAAAATTTTTCATGAACATACTTCCACAAAAATAATTACGGCGAAACGACATTCCGGCTACGGCTGTTACATTGCCTATGAAATTGCCAAGCAACGATGCGGATGGGAATTAGATGCTGAAAATCTTCCCAATGGAGGAAGCAAATTTATCTTTACTATCTCTTTTCATTAGGAAGCTTATGAGTGTAGAACGCACAATACATATTTTATTAATTGAAGATGAAGAGTTTGATGTTCGGCGGGTAAGAAATACCGTAAAGCCATTTGCAAATACCTTTAAGATTGTTGATATCATTTCAAACGGCAGGGTTGCCCTTGAAGTAATTCAAAACAAAAAGGATTTTTATGATGTTGTGATTATGGATTTTCAGATTGCCGGCGGACTAATGGGTGAAAATTTGATTCGTGAGATTAAGCGGATTGATGCGACGCTGCAAATTATTGTTATCACAAAGATGACTATGAATCTTGCCGATTATGATTTTGCCAATCGTTTAATTCAGGCGGGTGCTTTTTGGTACTGTACAAAATATCCCGGGGATATTGAAGAGTACATCTATCAGCCGACCGATTTTGTTCTTTCAATTATTAATGCCTACCAGAAAAGAATTCTTGAAAAAGAGCGGACGCAATCGGATTCAAAACTTCTGCGCAGTATCGAGGATCGGTTAGCAGAAAAAAATATTATTGGGAATTCTCCGGCAATGGTAAATCTTCGTTTTCAGATAGACAAATGTGCGGAACATGATGCAACCGTTTTAATTACCGGAAGCAGCGGAACAGGAAAAGAACTTGTTGCAATGAACATTCATTTACGCAGTAAAAGAAGAATGGAAAACTTTGTTCCGATCAATTGCGGTAGTATTCCCAATACATTGCTGGAGAGTGAATTATTTGGCTACGAAAAGGGAGCATTTACTGGAGCGCAAAATGCCAAACGCGGTTTGTTTGAACTTGCAAACGGCGGCACAATTTTTTTGGATGAAATTGCCGAACTGCCGGCAACGGCTCAGGTGAAACTTTTACGGGTTATTCAAGAAGGTGAGATAGAAAAAATTGGGAGACGGGAGCCAATACGAGTGAACGTTCGGGTTATTGCGGCAACGAATAAAAATCTAGAAGAAGAAATTGAGTCGAAAAATTTCCGCGAAGATCTTTATTACCGTTTGAATGTTGTTCCTGTCTATATTATGCCGCTGCGTGAGCGAAACGAAGATATTCCGCTTCTTGTAGAGCATTTTCTGCATGTATTTAGTATCGATATGGGGAAACCCAAACCACAGATTACCAAAGAGGCAATGAGCGTTTTGCAATTTGCTCCGTGGAAAGGGAATATTAGAGAATTGAAAAATGTTATGCAGCGTTTCTATTTTTTTGATGTCGATCTTGTTACACCGGAAATCGTTAAATCGGCATTGGGATTAACCTCTCATGATTTGCAAGCGAGAACGCCCGAATTTATCAACTTTACGGCGCTGGAAAAATTTCTGCCTCTCCGAGATGTTGAAAAATTTTTACGAAAAAAATATGTTGAATATGTCCGCTCCAGCGTCTCATCGGACGCTGAGGCGGCAAAAATTCTCGGTCTTGCTCCATCGAATTATCACCGCTTATGTAAGGATGTAGGCATTAAATAAATTATCTCCCCATTAAACTTTCCGTAGAAACAAATTGCCCCTCACCGTTGCAAGGATATAAATTTCTTATAAACACTTTATTTTTCTTAGTTCTTATCAAAAATGTAAGAGGGGCTTATCTTTTTGATAATTAATGAAAAACAATTACGCAAAAGACACCTAAAATTGACAATTTGAATATGGCATATAATATGCCTTGCATTGCTCTATATGAGAGAATTGCTACTACGTCCTTACATAGTATATTCTTTACTTTTTGCTGTTGCCGGCGGAAGCATTTACTGTGCTTCCAAGTTTACAATGGCATCACAAAATTTTTATGTATTCCCGCCAATTTTTCTTACAGCTCTTCACAGCTTATCTTTTTTTACGGAAATAATAATTTTTACAGCGGTTATTACCATTCCAACAGCGCAATTAGTGCATTCGGAATTTCTTGTTACCTTCGTTGCAATTTTAACCGCCGGTATTACACTTTTTGTTTTAAATAATAAACACTCCGATTCGAAAAATTTATTTACTCAGCTACCTTATGCTGTTCGAGTTGTAGTATCGCTCTCTTTTATCCTGCTGTTTTCCATAATATTTATGATGGCGCTTATTCAGCTGACGTTTATGCTTCTATCGTCTGTATTAAATAGCTTATTCTATCATTACCTTGTATCAAATATTGTTCTTGCCGGTACTGTCGTTCTCATTGAAGAGGAGAATACCGTACTGCTTATAAATGCCGTTATAGGCTTCTTTATTTTCTTATTGTTAACGGTAATGTTGTTTCTTTCCACCGAAGCTATTGAAGCGACAACGAATAATTTTATTTTTACGGTTTCAAACTTACTGGGAAATATTTCTCTTGTTGATTTAATTTGTATTTATTTTGTTTTAGGAATGCTGTTTCTTATGGTGCGGTACTGGTGGATTAGCAACAACACTTTCCGCTGGTTAAAAGCGAAAACAAAAGCGCAGGGTGTGCGTGCGATAATAATTTCTTTTCTGCTTTTGCTGGCGGTAGTGATGTTGTTCAGTCTGCTTCCGAAAAATCTTACAACCAATGAAGTGTCTCGTGATTTGTCCGGACAAATATTCCGAATTATTTTTTCTTTAGCATTTATTGGAGTTCTATTCCGCTCATATCTGTTTATTCGAACCCTTGTTTCATCGTTCAATGTTGAATTCCAGTTGCAAAAAACACAAAGCGATAAAAATACTTTGATAGGTCAATTGACAGTTGCCGGTGCCGCCATTGCCGGCATCTTGTTATTCCCGATTGTAAAATATTTAGGCATTCGACCATTCATAATTATGTTGTATTTATTTTTTGTTCTCTGTACTCCGATGGTGTCGATAATAATACTTTCGATTCTATGGAAAAAGAATTCTTCAATGGGAATTACTATTGGATATTTTAGCGGTTTATTATCCGGACTAATATTGCTGCTCACTGTCTTTGTAATTCACTATTACGATGAATTAAATTTTATTAAACCGGGTATTGTGATAACATTAAGCCTGGCAGTTTCTTTGGTTACCGGCATTACTGCTATAGCAGGTAAAGGGTATTTAATTGTGAAAAAAGGAATGACTAAATAATTAACTACGACTGCTCATTAAAAAAAATATTTCTCAATAAAAAATGCTTTATCCAAAACTACAATTACAATCCACTAATTCACAACATTTACGGAGATACAACTATGAGAACATTGTTTGCTTCTCTTTTTGCTCTTGTGCTTTTGTCCTCAATTTCTGTCGCCCAGCAGAAAATTGATGCATTTGATTATGCAAGACCTGATACAGTCTTAACACATGCGGTAGAAGGAGATAAAAGTTATCAGACGTTTACGCAAAATACATCTGATAAGGTTGAAGGGGAAAGCTCCCTTGAAGTACGGACGGCAATTGGTGCTTATCATCAATGGGGTTCTTATTCAACATTCGGATTCAAAAATCCCGGCAACTATACGGAAGATTGGAGTCTTAGCGATTCCATCAGCATTCGAATTAAAGTAAAAATGGCGCCTAAGCATCCTGAATATATGGTTTTTCGAATCCAAATAGCTGACCAGCCGAATCCTGATGATCCGGTAGAAGAATATATTTACGAAAATGCTACGGTGATTGATGCGGCAACAGAATGGATTGAATTACGTGTACCGTTTATCGAAAGAAATCAGCCCGGCGCTGATGTTCCGGATGAGACAGGGTTTATTCTGGCACCAACATCGTGGGGTGGTTTTAATTATAATGATAAAGTATTAAATCGCGATAAAATCTATCAATGGACAATCGGCATTGTTACTTCCGGCTACGATGCTGTAAATAATCTACCGGCAGATTCTGTTGATATTTTGTTTGATGATTTTATTCGCTTCGGAACACGGTCGGTTCCGGTGATTATTTTTAACGGAAGAGATTTCTCAGGAATAGTTAACGGAGCGGCCTGGACCTGGGGACAGTCATCGGTTTCAGTTGAAAATGATGCGGGCCCGTTGCCAAAGACCAACGCTATTAAATGGGTTCAAGGTGATGAATGGGGAAACGGCTGGACCGGTTGGGGTGTCAATTTATTTCCAACGAATATGGTCGGTGCGTGGACAAAGGATAGTATTAAATTTACTATGAAATGCGATACCGGTGTTGGCGATCTTCGCGTTCAATTAGAAGGCGGCGGCGGTAAACGCGGAACTACCTTTACACCATTTGCTGATAATGAATGGCATAATTATGCCTTCAAACTCAGAGAGATGTATGGTCCGGATGGCACAGAGACGATCGATTCTTCAGCAATTAATGTTTTTGGAATTATGGCTGAGGCAAGTGCGAAAGCTGGAAAGGTTATTTACATTACAAATATTTGGTCTGGCGATCCGGTCTTTGATATCATTCCTCCGGATCCGCCGTCCGGTATTTCTGCAATCAGTAGTCAGCAATATACAAATTTAATTTTGTGGACTGACGTTGCGAATGAACCGAAAGCGCGATACAATGTGTATTATAAAGATCAGCAATGGACATCACTTGAGGATTCAACATTAAATGATATACCGTTGTTTAACCTTCCAACCGGCACTCAATTACAAACTCACTTATTGCGTTCGCCGCTGACCGATAAAAGTGTAACGTATTATTACGGCGTTGTTGCTAAAGATGAGGCAGGAAATCTCAGTGAGCCGGCATTTAGCGCTCCGGTAACGAATACGGCAAAAGGCGTTCCGACTATTTCTCTTCAACCATTAACGTTTTCTGCCGATGGTGATTTGGGAGAATGGGCAAATGTGACGCCGTTTGTTCTTTCAAAAAATGGTGAATGTCACGTGAATGAAAACGGAGCGATTGCTGACGACGCAGACTTATCCGGAAAATTATATTTGGCTGCAGATAACGAATATCTCTACGTTGCGTATGATATTACCGATGAGAAAGTCGTTGTGGATACAACGGTAAACAGTTATGAAAATGATTCACCTGATTTATACATTGGTTTGTATAATTGGGTCGGAAGATTTCATTCCGGTATCAAATCTGGGGCGACGCCGGATTATCACATTCGCTTTGCGATGAATAAGATTATTTTAGATAACAACGGCAGTACAATTATGTATCCCGGTGCAAATTATTATTGGCAGGAAAAAGCTGCTGATCCGGGTTACATTGTGGAAGCAAAGATTCCGTACAGCGCACTGGCAGCGGCGTTAGGCGGAGTAACCACAACCTTCGTTCCGGTTAACGGATATCGAATTCCGATTGACATTGTTATTAACGACCGTGATGATAGAACTACTTCCGATCTTCGCGACGGTATGTTAATCTACTCGCCGACTAATACAGCGGATGCTTCATGGCAGGATATGTGGCGCTGGACGTATACATGGATAGGGACAGGAATTATGGGTGTCGGAAATACTTCATCGACAATCAACACCTATACATTAGAGCAGAATTATCCGAATCCGTTCAATCCGGCAACACAGATTCATTTTTCATTGGCAAAATCCGGATTAACCACATTAAAAGTGTATGATATTCTGGGACGGCTGGTTACAACATTGGTTGATGGTTATCAAGAAGCCGGTCCGCACACTGTTTCATTTAACAGCACGCGGAATCTTTCCAGCGGAATTTATATCTACAGAATTGAATCCGGTTCGTTCCGTGCAACTAAAAAAATGATGCTGTTGAAGTAAATAGCGATATCTTTTTGCGGCTGTCATTTGACAGCCGCAAATAATTTGTGATCTAATTAAGCAAGAAAGAATTTATCGTATTATGCAATGAAAGCAGCTTTAATATTACATGCTTTTTTCATTACATAATATGAAACTAATTTGAGTGATATTTTTATGTTCTATCAATTTCTATTTTTTAAAAAACAATTCCTTAACGCGGCATTTTTTCTTCTTTGCTGTTTCCAAATCATTTCAGCCGGACAGACCGGGAAAATTGCCGGAGTGATTACCGATAAAAAATCCGGTGATCCGCTTGTCGGGGCTTCGGTGCTTATTCAGGGAACAAAGCTCGGCGCTTCTACCTCTTTTGAAGGATATTTCAGCATTAATAATATTGATCCTGGTTCCTATACGATTATCATTTCAAGTTTAGGTTATAAAACGGCGACTGTAAAAAACGTAATTGTAAAAATAGATTTAACCACTGAACTTGATATGCGGATGGAAGAAACTGTTATTGAAATGGGTGAAGGAATAACAATTGAAGCCGAGCGTCCGTTAGTGCAAAAAGATCTTACCTCTTCATCGGTTACGGTTTCTTCCGATGAATTGAAGGTTATGCCGGTAGAGAATATAGGACAAGTTATTAATCTCCAGGCGGGGGTTGTCGGCGGACATTTCCGCGGCGGCAGAAGCGGCGAAGTTGCCTATCTCGTTGACGGTATTCCGGTGAATAACCCGTTAAGCGGCGGTTCGGGATTAACGCCTGAAAATTCTTCAATTCGTGAGATGGAGGTTATCAGCGGAACGTTTAATGCAGAATACGGACAGGCAATGTCCGGTGTAGTGAACATTGTTACGCAGGACGGCGGAGCAGATTTTCACGGTTCGGTTGGAGCGTACATTGGTGATTATTATACAAATCATACAAGTGATTTTTTAAATCTCAACCATGTGAAAATGAATCGCATTAAGAATTATCAATTCAGCGTAAGCGGACCAACAATGCTTTTAAACGGATTAACATTCTTCGTAACAGGGCGATTGCAGGACGAGTCTGGATATTTATACGGGAAAAGAGTGTATGGAATAAATGACGGTGCGCCGACACTGGTACGAATAAACGATGCCGTTGTTGTTATTAACCACGCAACCGGTAACGGTGAATTTGTTCCCATGAATCCCTATAAAAAATATTCATTCAACGGTAAAATGTCGTATTCATTTGATGCCTTCAAAATAAGCTACAATGGATTTTGGGATAAAGCCGACTGGAAAGGATATGACCATGCGTTCAAGTGGGCACCGGACGGCGTGAATTCTCATCATAGCGAGAACTGGATTCAAAATTTTCAAATCAATCACATCATTTCAAGC
>JACFMZ010000121.1 GCA_019455105.1 Bacteroidota bacterium
TCCTTCATCATCTATATTTACATCACGCACATACATACCGAGTGATAACACCAGTTCCGGCGCCGAAGCAACAGAATCTTCAGTTAACGTTACTCTATATACGGCCGTATCAGCAGCGATATATAACGTGTTATTCTTAATGCATAATCCTCTCGGATCAATGAGACTATCAATAATTACTGTTGGTGCTGTGGTATCATTCTTCATCATATAAACTTTTCCGGGACCTGAGGTAGCTGGATTTCCTGAAAAATATATTTTCCCTTTTTGATCAAGTGTTACATTCCACGGAGATAAAGAGGAATAATCAAACGTTCCGCCGTTTTCAATAGCAAGAGATGAAGACAAAATCGGATGTCCCGAATCAGTTCCGGCAAATTCCCAATCTGCCGTAAAGCGGAGAATTCCGGTTAGATATGATGTGTTGTTTGTAAAATCAGAATTGCTTCCGTAGATATATCCAAAATTCCACCTATCCATATTGCGCATCGCATCCGTGCCGCGCGTATAAATTCCACGCCCGGGATTGCCGATTTTTTCACCTGTCGCAATCCATTTAAAAATGGTATAATCAGTTTTTGAATAGGTCTTTTGTGTTGCCGAAATACCGACATAATATTTTTTTCCGTTTACTGCTCCGCTTCCATCCCACAATACGGAGTTTTCTCCGCTTGACTGTGCGCCGCCGTTAATTGTTCCAACAACCGCATTCGTTCCGGCATCATAAATATTTACCACAACATTTGTTGCCGTATCATTTAAGATATACGATATCTTTACGCCTGATCCGTCGGTAAATACCCCGTCAAACTTAGAACCGTTGGGATTTGTGATGCGAATTGCCGAAGCAAAAACATCCGCATACGCCGATGAGCTGACAACTACCAAAATAAAAAACAACAAGGTAACGCACTTCTTCATGGTGCCCTCCTAAAGAATTGTTAAAAATAATTGGGAATTGGATGAGTTGAAATCTGTTTGGAATATAGGTGTTTCCTTGCTTCTTCGCAAATTGAATTTGATATCTTTCTTTCGTATTATCTTATGCCAATTTTCGTTGTCCCGCTGTGCTTGCCTCGGGACATTTTTGTTTATTTTTTTCATTTTTAAGGAGTTTGTAGTGGAAGTTACCATAAATACTCTCAGCGACTGTGATCGTGAGATGGATATTACAATGACAACGGAAGAATTGCAGCCGCATTTTGAAGATGCCTATAAAAAAGCACTTCCTTCAATTGAAATTAAAGGTTTTCGCAAAGGGAAAGTGCCCCTGACTGTTGTTAAAAAAATGTTCGGAAAATCAATTGAATATCAAACTGTTGAAGATTTAACAAACGAAACATTTCGTAAAGAAGCGGAATCCCGCAATCTCAACCCAATCGGCGTTCCCACAATTACCAAGCTCAATTTTAAACCGGGCGAACCGCTTTCTTTCAAAGTAAAATTTGAAGTAAAGCCGGAATTTGAAATTAAAGATCTCTCTTCAATTTCTATTGAAAAATATATCCATGCGGCAACCGAAGAAGAAATTGAAAAAGAAGTTACCCGCCTTCAGCAAATCAACGCCTCCTTTGAACCGGCAGAAAAAATTGAAAACGAAAATTTCGCCGTTACGGTAGATATGCAGGAGTTCGACGAACAGGGAAATATTATTCCCGGCAACAAACGGGAAAATCTTCGTCTTTCCTTAATGGAAACATCGGTTGAAAAAGAAGTGAAAGAAGCATTAATCGGCGCCGGCATGAACGAAATTCGCGATGCAAAATTTGAACATTCACACGGCGACCATTCACACAAAGTACATTTACAATTGACCGTACGCGGCATTGAAAAAGCCATTCTGCCGGAAGCAAACGACGAACTTGCAAAAAAAGTCAGCAACAATGAATTTTCAACCATTGCCGAACTGAAAGAAAATATTAAAAAAGATTTGAATGATTTCTGGAAAGAGCGAAGCGACCGGCGCTTTGAAAACGACCTTCTAAATGAAATTGTAAAACAGTACGAATTTGCCGTTCCGGAATCTCTTGTTGCGGGATTTCTTGATGCATACGTTGATGATTTAAAAAACCGTCAGCCGAACAAAACATTCCCACGCGGCTTTGATGAAAAAAAATATCGCGAATCGTACCGCGGTATCGCTCTTTGGCAGGCAAAATGGCTTCTTATTAAAGACGCATTGATTGCAAAAGAAAAAATTGAAATCACCGAAACCGATATTGAAAAAACTGCCGAAGCAGAAGCAGGGAAACTCGGTATTGATAAAGAGCGTTTAATAAGTTATTACAAATCATCCGAACAGGCGGCAGAGAAAATTAAATACGACCGGTTGTTTGACATACTAAAACGCTCCGTTAAACTTACAGAAGTTGAAACGGCTGATTACAGCAAATTTACCGTTGAATAGTTAACGGGTAAAAAAGTTCGTGCTAATTTTTTACCTTATGCGTCTAAATTATTTAGAGACAGAAAAAAGGAATGTTATGGTTCACATAAAAAAACAAACACCCCCGTACGAATTATTTAACCAGCTTGTGCCGATGGTCGTTGAACAAACAAACCGCGGCGAGCGTGCTTACGATATTTTTTCACGCTTGTTAAAAGAGCGCATTGTTTTTCTCGGCACCGCAATTGATGATTACGTAGCGAGTCTTGCCGTCGCCCAGCTTCTTCATCTTGAAGCGGAAGATCAGGAAAAAGATATTCACATGTATATCAACTCTCCCGGCGGCTCGGTAACGGCAGGCTTGGCAATTTACGATACCATGCAGTTCATCCGTCCGAATGTTTCCACCATTTGTATCGGCATGGCGGCAAGCATGGGCGCCATTCTTCTTCTTGCCGGCGAAAAAGGAAAACGGCAGGCACTGCCGAACGCGCGCATTATGATTCACCAGCCGTGGGGCGGCGTGCAGGGCACCGCTTCCGATATCAGCATTCAAGCAGAAGAAATTCTTAAAACAAAAAAACGGTTGAACGAAATTATTTCCGAGCACACCGGCAGACCGATTTCCGACGTTGAAAAAGATACCGACCGCGATAATTACATGTCTTCTGAACGGGCATTAGAATACGGGATTATTGATAAAGTGCTTTCAAAACGGGCTGAAATTAAAAAATAATAAGTTGACAAAGAACAAATTTTTCCTGACTATTGAAATAAAGCAGGAACGACAAACAGAATGAGTAAACAAAAAAATGACGATAAAGTCCGCTGTTCTTTTTGCGGACGCAGACCAGAAGAGGTTACCAGCATTATTGCCGGTCCCGATGTGTACATTTGCGATATGTGTGTTTCCACATCCATGGATATTATCCGCAGCAATCTGGCATCGTCGCGTACGCGCAAAATTAAATCCAAAGGATTATTAACGCCGGTTCAAATAAAAGCGGCGCTTGATGAGTATGTTATTGAACAGGAAGAAGCAAAAAAAACTCTTGCGGTTGCCGTCTATAATCACTACAAACGCATTGAATCGCGCGAGCAATTTGCCGATGACGTGGAAATTGAAAAAAGTAATATTCTGCTTATCGGTCCGACCGGAACAGGAAAAACGCTTCTTGCACAAACTCTTGCCAGAATTCTCGATGTGCCGTTTGCCATTGCCGATGCAACAACATTAACCGAAGCAGGATACGTCGGCGATGATGTTGAAACCGTACTGGTTCATCTCTTGCAAAATGCCGAATACAATGTTGAACGGGCGGAGCGGGGCATTGTGTATATTGATGAAATAGACAAGATTGCGCGAAAGAGCGACAGCTCTTCCATTACGCGTGATGTCTCGGGCGAAGGGGTGCAGCAGGCAATGCTGAAAATTCTCGAAGGAACAATTGCCGGTGTTCCGCCGAAAGGAGGGCGCAAACATCCGGAACAGAGTTTAATTAACATTAACACAAAAAATATTCTCTTTATCTGCGGCGGTGCATTTGAAGGATTGAATAAGATTATCGGCAGACGAATTCATAAAAATTCCATCGGCTTCAGCGCGGATATTCGAAGCAAAAAAGATTTAACCGTCGATGAATATGTAAAACAAGTTGAACCGGACGATCTGCTGAAATTCGGATTGATTCCGGAATTTATCGGCAGACTTCCGATGATTTCCACGCTTCATTCTTTATCGCCAAAGGCGCTTTTAAATATTCTCACCGAACCGAAGAACGCCATTATTAAGCAGTTTAAAAAATTATTTAAAATTGAAGGTGTGGAATTAGAATTTGAAGAAGCCGCATTAAAAGAAATTGTGCAGCGAGCAATTGAACGGGGAACCGGCGCACGCGCGCTTCGTTCGGTTGTAGAAGAGACCATGCTGAATATTATGTACGAACTTCCTTCCAAAACAAACGTTGTTAAATGCGTCATCAACAAAGAAACAATTTCTACAAAAGAACCGATTTATGTTTTGGAAGAAAGAAAATCTGCCTGACGCACAGCACGCAATTTGATAAATAAAAAAATCCGCCTTAAGGCGGATTTTTTTATTCATTTCCCACAATCCAGCTGAGCGCAACAATTGCCGCCGTTTCCGTCCGCAGTCTTCTTCTCCCTAACGATACTTGAGCAAAACCGGATTGTTCCGCCGCCGTAATTTCACTTTCGGTAAATCCTCCTTCGGGACCGATAACCAGTAAACCATTGCGGGGCGGTTTTCGATATTTCAGCGCTTCGGCGATAAATAAAACGTGATCGGTACGCTCATACGGAATTAATTTTAAATCGTATTGAGAAGATTCTTTCAGCACTTCAAAAATATGTAACGGAGGAGAAATTTTCGGCAGAATGGACCTTCCGCATTGTTTCATTGACGCAATCGCAATATTATTCCAGCGCTCCTCTTTTACTGAGCGGGAAATGGTCCGCTCGGTTTGAAGCGGAATAATTGCACGCACGCCGAGCTCTGTTGCCTTTTCAATCAGCCAATCCATCCGCGAGGGATTTTTTAACTGCGCTACGGCAAGCGTAACGGCAATATCCGGTTCGCGGTAGTGGTGATGTTCGTACTGAATTTCACATTCAACTAATTCTAACGTTACAAGGCGAAGAATACATTCATACGCTTTCCCTTCACCGTCAACAATCCAAATGGGTTCGCCGGTTTCTTTGCGAAGCACACGCGCAATATGTTTTGCTTCTTCGCCGACAATGGCAATGTGATTATCTACAATATGCTCTGCCGGAACGTAAAAATATTCGCTCATAAAATCTTCGGTAAGGAAATAACCATACAATAGAAGTCAAATATCGGTTTAACCATTAAACGCTTACGCCGTAAAATGTTTTACGCCGCTCTGATTCGGTTGCGTTTCTACCTAAATACCAAAAATTATTTTGTATAGAACTACTTTCATTCTTTTTAACTTATGAAATATCTTTTTAGGATTCTACTGTTATTTAAAACAACAAGACGCCGCGGCAAGCGGGCGTCTTTGATGTATTGCCTGTTCAAAAAATATTATTTCGTCAATAACATTTTCTTTACCGCTTTAAAATTACCGGCTTGCAATTGGTAAATATACATTCCGCTTGCAAGTCGGGAAGCGTTAAATGTTGCAGAATGTTCGCCTGCACTAACAAATCCGTCAACCAAAGTCGCAACATGTCTGCCAAGCATATCATAGATTTTTAATGTTACGTGTTGATCTCCAGCAATTTTATAACGAATTGACGTAACAGGATTAAATGGATTGGGATAATTTGCCAGTAAATCGTTTCCTGTTTCTTTCTTTGCTGATGCGGGCTTTGCATAAATTCTCTGCTCATCCGCCAAAGATTTTATACCTGTTCCCGGATCAACATACGCGACAAGTGCTTCCTGTGCAAGTGAAATTTCTATTTCCGTAGAAAGCGAACCTTCATTAATTACTTCACTCAATAATGCTTCCGCTGTTGCCGGATCGTTAGCATTATAAAGAGCAATGTAAAAATTATTCAATTTTGCTCTTGCACCAAGCGGAGTATCACCGCTTTGTTCTATAATGGCATCATTTGTTTCTTTTGCAGAAAGTACTTTTCCCTGTTTCAAATACAAATAACTTAAAAAGAGTTTTTGGTCGGGATGATGTTCAAAAAATTCCGTTATTTCTTTTGCCGTTTCATCGCTGTAGCAATGATACAATTCTGCATACGCGCGATTATCATCCGGATGTTCGTTTAAATAAGAAACAAAGAAATTTGTTGCATCAACAAAATTGCCTTCACCTCGTAATACAACTCCATCTTCAAGCGACTCCGCTTGTGATTGACTTGCAAAAATTCCACCGTGTTTTGGAAGTGGAATTCCGGACCACGGATCGCTGCTAAGATATGAACCATTGTAAAATGTTCCGTTGGAACCAACAACATAATTTGCCGGAGGCGGTGCTGCCCCCCACCAATTGCTGTAAGCATATAATGTGGCTGATTGGTCGGTGTACCATGTTGCTACTTGCGCACTATACGTATTACTGGAATAAATACTGTTGTTTCCGTAATCGCTTGGCGACGGACTTGTACCGAAAAGTGCGCTACTGTTGTAATACACCATTAATCCGATATACGAATTTGAAATTCGATTATTTTTGTCCGACGAAGTGTACAGCGAGGTTGGCGATGAACCCCAAATTGAGCCAATACCCCAATTAAAATAACGAATATCATTTCGTATTACGTTACCGCCGCTGCCGCCGCCGTATAAAATCCCGACTCCATTTTGGTCCATCACTGTATTTTTAATTACATTGCGAACACAATTCACATTAGAAACGTTATCCATAACAATTCCGTGATACGCAGTAGAACAATCAATGTAATTATTATAAACTGTTCCGGAAGAAGCAGTGTAAGTAATTCCTGTGTAAAGCGAATTAGAAATTGTACTATTTTGCAGCGTAATAAATGATGCGTTGGTTACGTTGATGCTAGTACCATAATAAAAATTTGCATAATTAATTGTTGAATTATTTGCACCGCTGCCGCTGATAACAAGCGAACCCCAACTCCCGGGACTTGAACCGGAGTTTGCTGTGAATATTACCGGCGAACCAGATGATCCGTTCACGTTAATAACACCGTTTGATGTCCAAGAAACTCCTGCTGCAAATCTCAATGTAATTCCAGAAGAAAAATTCCACGTCTGGCCTGATGGAATTGTAACACTCTGTGCCAAGGTACCACCGTAATTTTCCAAAGTATATTTTATTGCTTTATAGGCGTCAATTCTCCCAGAGCCATAAATACTATCTTTACCAGCAACACCTAGATCAACAGCACTTATTTCAATTACATTTTTTATTTGCGCTGGAGTTAAATTCGCATTTGCTTGCAGTAATAAAGCAACTGTTCCGCTAACAGCAGGAGTCGCCATTGATGTTCCACTCCGTGTATCACCGCTATAACCGCCACCTAACACTGTTGAGTTAATATTAACTCCTGGCGCAGCAATATCGGGTTTAAGAAATCCTGGTGGATAAGAATAATCGTAATAACCTGGTGCATCAGACCAACTAACTGGTCCACGGCTACTAAAACTTGCTGCAACGTCACTTGAATTAACAGCCGCAACCGTAATAACCGAAGGAACATCACCTGGAGTTCTTATATTGTGAGGTACGACTGGACTGCTTCCACCTTCATTACCAGCGGCAATACACATAACAACTCCAGCAGCAATTGCAGCATTACACGCATCGCGAAAATCTCCTCTTGGATCATTTCCGCTATTGGGAGTATAATGAGAATTATAAACCCAACCAATACTTAAGTTTAATACATCTACACCATTTGCCACTCCATAGTCAATTGCAGATATAGCATCAGGGTAACGTCCGTATCTTTGTGTAAAAAATAGGAGGTGCCGCTCCGGTTGATTA
>JACFMZ010000122.1:0-7375 GCA_019455105.1 Bacteroidota bacterium
CATTATTTTCATCAACATGGTAGCTGAGTGCAGCAAATTCGTGGTTAATATCAACAAGCCACCGCGTATGCGAGAACATTGCCTGATCTGCGGTGGAATTGGTTAAGCCGGCAGGATTCCAGAATATTGCGCCGACATCATTGACAACGGCAACGTATGCTTCACTCATGCCGGAACCACGGGCATCGGCGCCGATTTTCAAAAATTGCAACGAGGAAATTCCCGATCGCTGCCCGCCCAAATTCGGAACAAGCTGTGAATAACCAGTCTGTGAAAATCCGAAAAGAAAAATTACAATTATCGCGGCATAACTTGCCGCAGAATGTAATTTCTTGTTACTCTGATATGTTCGAAATTGTTGTCGCATCAGCATTAAAACCTAAATGAAATACCGAGCTTCGCGTTTCTTGGCGCAAGGTAACGAGCCGGATTATACGGAAACGGAGAAATTCTTCCTTGTAAATCGGGATAGAGCGGATCATTATACGATGAAGGTGTTGCATCGCCGTATGAATACGCTCTTCCAGTTACAGGATTGACAATTTGTGAATTTTGATTATCCAGCAAGTTTTGAATTTCAAGACTGATCATCATTTTTGCAAAGCCAAGATCAAAATATTTTTCAATATTAAAATTAATATAGAACCAATTATCGCCGATCTTTTGGTACGGATTGTTTGAATTAGAATAATAAAGCGGCCGCCCGTATGCATCAACGCCGTTATAAATTTGTTCGGTATATCGTTTTCCCGATTGGAAGAAGAAGCGCAGGAACACATTATAATCATCAAGAATTCCGGGAGCAAAATCATACAACGGTTCATTTTTCGGAACATTAAGAATTGTCGTTAACGATAACTGAATCGGACGATCCCACGAAACATAATTTTCTTTAATTGTCGCTTCGGTTCCGCTGGTATTTAAATTATACACGGCATCCGTTGCCGATGAACTTTTTCCCGTAGCTATGGAATAGGAGCCGGAAAGCGACGAGCGTAGATTTTTACTGAAGCGTTTATTGTATTCGGCTTCAATTCCGCGTGTGCGGGCATAATCGGAATTGATATAGGTTGTATATGAACTTCCAAAACGGACATTTGTTGATCGTACCGAGCGAGCCGTGATGTAATCAAAAATATCTTTATAATATGCCGTCACGGTTACGACATCATCTTCGGTAATCTGATTACGCAGTCCAAGTTCGTACGCCACGGTAGTTTCCGGATTCAAATTCGGATTGCCGATTGTCTGCGAAGTTGAACGGGCGCTGGATTCAGTCAATTTGGAATACACATACGTCGGTCTCGGCAGTTTCGAAAAATGTCCGTATGAGAAAAATAATGTCTGGTTATCCGAAATAGGATGTGAAATTCCGAGACGCGGACTCAACCTTCCCTTCCACCGGTAGCCGAATAAAGAATTTGTTTGGTCCAAGTATTTTTGCCGGATATCTTCCGAAGGAAGCGGAATATTCGGATTGTTCACGGCATCATCAACAAATTTTCCGGGGAACCAATAATCAAAACGAAGACCGAAATTTAAAACCATTCCGCTGATAATAATATTATCCTGCGCATAAAAAGCACCGGAAGCGGAATGAACTTCATAAATATCATTATTGAGTCCGAGAGGCTTAATCCAGGGATTGGAAATATCTATCATTTGAAAATACTGGAAATGCGACTCGACACCGGTTTTGAATTTATTTTTCTCGGTAAAATTATTCGTAAAGTCGATCTTAACAGAATAATCATCAATATAGTGGTCACGCCAGCTGAACGGTCCGCCGATATCGTAAAATCCGTCGCCTGGTACGACACCGGTACTCACGCTGTCTTTCTGAAAATACTGCACAGGGAAGTTCACAATATCGCGCGGTTCAATGTATTGCGTATAATCTTTTCCGTTTGCATCGCCGCGCACATGGGCATTGTAGCGCGATAATTTTATTTCATAAAATGATTTTGCGTCCAATGTCTGAGTCCACGCCAGCGAATGTTGAATATTTATCTGCGTAAATGTGTTGGCACTGTCTAAAATATTTTGAAATTCGTATTGATATCCCGGCATCGGCTCTTCGCGTTCAAGCGTTGTTTTTATTGTCGCCGTGTTCTGATCGATTGAAACAGATTGATTATAGGAATAACTTAATTTTTCTGTGGGCGTTGGTTTCCAGGTTACTTTTGTTGCCCATGAGTAGCTGTTGGCAAGCCGTAACGCGAATTTGGAGCCGTTAAAAATTGAAGAATACAACTGGTTCGGACGATGAACATCATACGCACCTGTCGGCTTTCCTTTCTGATCAATATCCTGCGACCATCGGGTATAACCATCCGTAACATTGCCTGTTCCGCTCAGGAAGAAACTAATACTGCCCGGCATAAATAAATTAAAAATCGGTACCGGTCCGCTTAAATTAAAATCTCCGATATCGGTATTAAAGAAATGTCGGTTGTTCGTTCCAAAAAATCTGTCGGATTTATATCCCAAACCGCCGCTGTATTTATCGGAACCTTCTTTCAACGTAATGTTAACCACGCCGGAAGTTGCTTGTCCGAATTCCGCATTATAACCGCCGGTGATCACTTCAACTTCTTTAATCGCATCGGGACTTACCTGCAGACCAAAACCGGTTCCGCCGAGAACATCTTGCACGGGAACACCGTCAACCAGATACGCATTTTCATAACCGCGGCTTCCGCGAATATGAATTTCGTTATCGGACTGCACAACGCCCGTTTGCAAACCGACAACATCCTTAACGTTTTCAACGGCGGCTACTTTTAAGTCATCACTTTTAATCGATCGTTTGCTGGATGTTTCTTCAACATCGAACAAACGCTTCTCGCCGATAATAACAACCTCCTGCCCGAGTGAAAGAACAGATTCTTCCATCTTCACGTTAAGTTCAACCGTTTTATCAACTTCAACTTTTATTCCTGAATATTGAACCGTTTTATACCCCAGTAAAGTTACGTCAATATTGTAAACACCGGGATTAATTTTTTGAATAATAAAGTTCCCTTCAAAATCAGAAGAAGCGCCGTAGTATGTTCCTTTGACCATAATGTTGACACTCGGCAATTCTTCCTTTGTCTGCGCATCAATAACTTTCCCTTTAATTATACCGGTCTGCGCCGCTGCGGTAAAGGCAGACAAAAAGAATAGGGCAATATAGACAAATAACTTCTTCATGAATTAATGTATTCCAAATTCATCTTCAATAACGTGTTTAAAAAACAACGGTAAATTTCTCGGATTTCCATTTAATATATGGAGCGGCAAAGCAAACACTAAAAACGTTTTATTGTTATCAATACATGCCACAGTCGGCGAACCAAGATAACGAGGCGAAGCGCTGCGTGACGAATCGAGCCGATAAATATATTGCGAATCAGTTCGCTTATAAATCTTTCTCATATTCAACGTATGCGCGCTTGTCGCTGAACCGGTAACCTGAACGCTGTCCACCGTTAAATCAGGATATCCGCTCACCATAGAATACACTTTCGTTTTCACGCTGCCGTTCATTACACTGATACGCGAATCAACATTAGTCGGCGGATTATTTCCGGGATTCACTGCATCAGAAGAGGTGCTGTCTAACGGAGCAAAATCATTTAAAGCGTGCAGGTCGGCATACGAAAGCGCTGTTGCAAAGGTAGTAGTGAAAATTACTTTTCCGCCGCTTTGCGTATAATTAAACAAACCGATTTGCGCCGGCACAATACTCGGAAATTTGTTCGTCGCCCAAACCACAACATCAAACAATTGTAATGTCTTAATGAGCGTCGGATTTAAGAAATAAGGCTTATAAATTGCAATATCCAGCGAATCAAAATTTGTTAAGGTACCATTGAGAATTGTATTATCTGAAAAGATTCTTCGGTAAAATGGCGTAACAGCATTTTTTTCCGATGTCGTCGTAGCGCCGTAATCCAAAACAAATAACATTTTGCTTTGCGGTTTCTTTACAAACCAAGTTCTATTACTTAAGGGAGAAAGAGAATCAGGGATTCTTACAGGTCGGCTGTATTCACCGGCAACATCCAGAGCTTGAAGATATAACCGATTGAAATTATCCAATCGCAATCCCGGAACTTTTCCGCGGAATTGCATTGAAGGATATGTGCCCGTATAAACTTCAGCATCGACCTCTCCTGTTGCTGCATCGCTGACACTGCGGGGAACGAAGATGGTAATATTCGTTGTCGAAGGACTTAACGATAACCATCGCGAAGAAGTGGATGTATCATTTAAAGCAATTCGAAATCCGGCAATTGTATTATCGCCGTCAAGATCCGTTGCACGCCAGGAAAAGGTTGCCGCAGGAAATGTATATGCCGGAGGAAGAATCGGTACGGTTGAATCAGGAGAAGCAGGATCGCCGATAAAATATACAATCGGAGGAGTATTTCTTAACGGGAAAAGCTGTACTGCCCCTTTCGGATCAGCACTGGTTTGAAGCTCCGGATACATTGCCATTCGCACCGGAGAACCTTCGGTAAGCGAGCCGGGATTAAACGTATTATCAACCGCGCGTATTACAATAGTAAAACTATCTCTTGCCTGAAGCAGAGGCAGCGGCATAATACTGTCCGATTTTGTCGTCCAAAAATAGGTCAGCGTATCGGGCACAGGAAGGCGTAAATTCGGAAGGCGCATTGGAACCACCGTTAATAAATATCCAATAACCTTTCCATCCGGATCTTCGCCGTACCAATACAAATGCTGGCGCGATGAGGATTCCAACAACGTTTGATCGCTTTGAAGCCATAGACGAGTTGTCGGAAGCTGATTCTGCTTCGGCTGATTGGGAATTTCTTTCTGACAGCGAAACGTTATTACTGCCGTAAGAAGAACCGCACTGTAAAGTAAAAATCGTTTTTTCATTTTTTTAGAATTCCGGCTTTGAACAAACAAAACCGGAATATAACTTCAAGGAACATCTACATAAATACACTTTCGGAAAACCATTTTCCTTTGGTAATCCGGTAATACTTTTATTTCAACAACATCATTTTTTTCACTTGAACAAAATCTCCCACAGTCAGCTTGTAGAGATACATTCCGCTTGAAAGATTTGAAGCGTCGAACGTAACATTATACGCGCCGGTATTTTGTATCTCATTAACCAACTGAGCTACTTCTTGTCCGAGGATATTATATACCGTCAGCGTGGTAAATCCGCTTACCGGTAATTCATAACGAATGGTCGTGCTCGGATTAAACGGATTGGGATAATTTTGCATTAACGAATACTGTTTCGGTGCGGTATTTTTATATGCAACACTGACGCCGGTAACATTACTAAAATCAGCATTCGTCCGCGGTACAAGTTTATACCGATTGTTTGCATAATAAATCAATCCCGTCATCGAGCCGATTTTATTGCCAGTCCGTAAAATGGTATATCCAAACGATGTATCTGCAACGACATTTGAGTATGTATTTCTTCCGTCTCTGCCGCGCACTAAAATAGCTAACACATCATCGGAGACTTCATATTCCGTCGCATCAACAAACGTTGGATTGGTATTACCAACAGTAAGATTGTTAAACTTCACGAGCATCCCTTCATACGGTTCCGCTTTCGGGTCACCGCTTGGTCCGCTGAAATCTCCGGTGCGAAGCAGTACCGGTTCCGGAACAGGATTTCCGCGGGAAATAACTCTTGCTGAAGTTACAGGATAAATTTCTGTTACATCATTAAATTCCGAAATCGTCCCGGTAATTACCACACTGTCTCCAAGCTGCAGCGGCTTCATAATCGTATCAACACCGACCATCCAAATACCGCTCCACGGCTGAGTAGTGCTTTGCATATACCATCCGTATGTTCCGCCGTACGTCGGCGCAAACATTGTAATAGAAGAAGTATCTGCCGTAACAATACCGCCGATTGAATCTACAGCGCCCCAGTACGGCGAATTGCCGTTTGCATAAGGTGTATATTGCACATCCCGAATAGAAAGAACCGGCTTCAGCGTTCTATCCAGCACCTTGTAGAAAAAGAAACCTTTCGTTGTATCCGTTGCAGTTCTTGCACCTGCATTGGCAAGAATATTTTCCTGACTATTTACGTCTATAGCTTTAATAAAATATGAAACCATACTTCCAACAGGCTGCGCAGGAATTGTCGCTTTATATAACGAATCAACATTCGGCTGATCAGCAGTCATCGGAATATCTGTCCAGTTTCCGTTATCTACTTTATAATAAAGATGGACACTTTGAATATCATAACTTCCGGTTTGTTTAAATGCCTTTACATTTACTTCCGGTATGGTATCTTTACTTACCACAAGCGGAAAACGTCTGTGCGTTGTTACCTGCGGCAAAATTCCTCCATAGACAACATCGCCGGGATACATCGGGCAGATTCTATATCCTTGCGGAGATTCTTGACCTGATGATGTAGCAATATAACCTTTAATCGTATCGACCTTTGTGCCGAGCGCCGGGAGCTTATACGTTAAATCGTGAGGGTTTCCAACGCGATCGGTACTTGTTGTATCTAATGTAAAGTGATAGGAATAGTCATAGGTTGAAATAGAATTTCCTTTAGAATCCGTCATCACAAAAGTTCCTCTCGCTGCATTTAAGATTGAGGTAACCGTCAGGTTTGTAAGAACAACACCTTTTGATTCATACGATTCGCCGGTAACAATATTTACTATTCCACCCTGCGCAATTCCGGTTTTAAAATCTGTAACTTCCAAAGGGGTAAAATTCGGCAACGGATTTCCTGAAGAAATAATATTAACGGCCATGCCCGGCACAGGTGCCAATTGCGTTAAGCTGTTCATTTGAGCAGAAGGAAATTCATCAACTTTTCCAACGAACGTGATAATATCTCCCGCTTCAATACTACGATACCCGTCATTATCAAATTCAGCATCTGCTGTTGCGCTGCTTGTTCCGCCGTATCGAACAAACATATGGCTCCACGGATCATTCATCGCCGCCCCTGTATCACAGACGATCATTGTTCTTCCTCTTCCGGTATAAGTAATAATACCGGGAGGCACAACAACCAGTGCCGTAACCTCAACTGTTTCACCCATATGCGGAGATGTTTGCAGTTTCCAATTTGCATTTGATGTAATTCCCAAAGAATCTGCCTTCTTTAATGAGTCGAAGGGAACTTGCTGAATTTCCTTAATTGTCATTGGTGTATATTGAGCGAAACTTACTGCCGTGATTATACATAAAGAGAGAATTGTTGTTAGTAATTTCATATACATTCCTCCTGTACTTATTGTTAAATGATTTTTTTATGATTTTCAATTTCTATATCACTAACTCCGGCATTTATGGCGGAGTTTATATCCTGTTCCAACAGGATACCGGCTTTAGCCATGATGTTCTAATT
>JACFMZ010000122.1:7385-7834 GCA_019455105.1 Bacteroidota bacterium
CATATTCTTCCTGAAATGTCTTTTTTTTATGATGCTCTTCTTGATGATGAATGTATTGACGCACCTTGTCCAATGCAGATTCACTTACAGAGGCAGCAAAATATTCATCAGCCCATTCAAAATTTGTTTTAGTAATATTATTTTTGTTAATCCAAAACGCTGATTCGCCTTTTATCAATTGCAATGCTTTTGCAATGCTCATATCGGCATTTAAACCGAAAAGACAATGAAGATGGTCAACAGAACCGTCAAGTGAATCAATATAAATTTTCTTTTCTTTAGCATTTTCTTTTATATGCTCAACAATAAGAGGCCTTACCTCATTTGTAAGATATGGGGATCTATTTTTTGTTCCCCAAACGGCATGAATTATTACTTTTACAAATGCCATTTTTTTTGGTCAAGTCTTATTTGTTGTGTAAAATATTTGGAGGTTATTCACGCTACCA
>JACFMZ010000195.1 GCA_019455105.1 Bacteroidota bacterium
TCTAGTACCTGGAGCAAAACATTAAAAACATCCGGGTGAGCTTTTTCAATTTCATCAAGGAGTACAACTGCATAAGGATGCCGTCTAACTGCTTCGGTTAGCTGTCCTCCTTCTTCGTAACCGACGTAACCGGGAGGAGCACCGATGAGTCTTGACACAGAAAACTTCTCCATGTATTCGCTCATATCGATTCGTATCATTGTCTTTTCATCATCAAAAAGGAAAACCGCTAATGCTCTTGCAAGTTCTGTTTTTCCTACGCCTGTAGTTCCCATAAAAATAAACGAGCCGATCGGACGGTTTGCATCCTGTAGTCCCGCACGGGAGCGCCTGATAGCATTTGCAACAGCTATAACGGCATCATCCTGTCCCACTACTCTTTTATGAAGTTCATCTTCAAGACGGAGAAGTTTTGCTCTTTCACTTTCGAGCATTTTACTAACAGGTATGCCTGTCCACTTTGCGACAATTTCGGCAATATCTTCCGCATCAACTTCTTCCTTAAGCATCTTTTGCTCTTTTTGAATTTGAGCGAGCTCAGCGGTTTCTCTTTGAAGCAGTTTTTCAAGCGAAGATATTTTCCCGTATCGGATTTCGGCAACCCTTCCGAAGTCGCCTTCTCTTTCGTACCGCTCCGCTTCCTGCTTAAGATTTTCAATTTCACTTTTTATACTACGGATTGATTGGATTTTCGTTTTCTCCGAATCCCAGTGGTGTTTTAACTTATCCCGCTCTTCATTCAATTCCGCAAGTTCGGATTGCAATTCTTCCAAACGTTTATTTGATGCCTCGTCCTTCTCCCGTTTCAATGCTTCCCGTTCAATCTCAAGTTGTTTTATTTTTCTTTCAACAGAATCAAGCTCTTCCGGCATTGAGTTAATTTCAATCCGGAGTTTCGAAGCAGCTTCATCAACAAGGTCTATTGCTTTATCAGGAAGAAATCTATCGGAGATATACCGGTTGGAAAGCTGAACAGCAGCAACAATAGCACCGTCAGTAATTCTAAC
>JACFMZ010000196.1 GCA_019455105.1 Bacteroidota bacterium
GATCAGACCAATCATCGATAAGTATTTTACCATTTATAAAAAGGCGCACACCGTCATCCGTTGCCGTTGTCAGTTCATACAGTCCGGTTGTTTCCGGTTTCAGTTTTGTTTTCCAGCGAACAGAAAAATTATCTTTTTCAATACCTTCAGCCGGCGACTCATCATTCCAGTAAAAATTTATCGCTGAATCAATACGCACAACGGTCGGCTTGCCTGTCAAAGCAATATTATTAAAATATTCTGCTTCAATACCGTTCTTTCCCGCTGAATCATTCGGCAGGAAGAAACAGCGTTGCTCTATGGAAGGCACATCGCCTCCTAAGCGCGCACCGAGAGCAAAATGTATTTTAGTATTTTTTCCGAATATCCGCCGCACGCCGTCGAGCGGAGATTCTGACTGCATGGGAACAACCTGAGAACTTCCTCCGCCGCCGGTTCTGAGCACATCCGCATTAGGACCAATAACAGCAACGGATTTATAATGTGCAGGATTTATCGGTAAAATATTTTTTTCATTTTTCAACAGCACAATTCCGCTTCTTGCCACATCAAGTGCAGTTAACCGCTGTGCCGGCGCATTGGGTTCCGGTTTATTAAAATGTGATTCAAAAAATTTCATGCGAAACATTACCCGAAGCATGCGCCGAATTTTATCGTCAATCACTGTTTCTTGGATTTTTCCATTTTTCACCAGCGGCAGAAGTTTTTCTGCAGTAAAAAATTCTCCGCCCGGCATTTCAAGATCAAGTCCTTCAGCCGCGGCATTTTCCGTGCTGTGCACCGCCCCCCAATCCGACATAACAAATCCGTCGAATTTCCATTCGGTTTTCAGCACGTCGGTAAGCAGAAATTTATTTTCGCTGCAGTATGAACCGTTTAATTTATTGTAGGCGCACATTATTGCTTCTGTTTTTCCTTCCTGCACGGCAGCCTTAAATGCCGGAAAGTATATTTCATATAATGCGCGCTTATCCACCGTAGCGTTGATAGACATCCGATTAGTTTC
>JACFMZ010000123.1 GCA_019455105.1 Bacteroidota bacterium
TGGTTAATGTATTTATTTTTTTAACCATTTACACAAATATTTTTATACTCCCAAAACTTTAAAAACGTTACCTAGCAATCGTCATATTATTAAACAAATAATTTCCCGCGCGCTGGAACATTTGCACGCATTTCCCGAAGGGATGCCTTCGGTATTAGCTACAGTCTGTTAGGCAGTAACAAAAAATGCACAGCAAACTCAAAATATTATTTTTAGTTGTTTCAGTCATAATGCTGTTTCCTCTTCTATTCAGCACCGCACCGATACCACCACCATATCATCGATATAAAATAACGGGTTTCATAGAACGGGAAAGCGGTGGTGAAAGAGGAAACTTTGCAATAAATCTTGTGGCTGTATTTAGGTACCGTCCGGATACTGTAGTAAATGTTTTATCAATAAGCCCGCCGGGGATTGTTAAAGGTATTACGAATTCAAGCGGTTATTTTTCTATTGATGTTAGGAGTGGAGAGAAAGCAGATTCTCTATCAATTAGAGCAATGTCTCCAGACAGTCAATCATTTATTGCAAAAAATTGGATTGTCCCCGTAGTTATAGATTCAGTAATAGGAGAGGTTAAAAATCAATCTTCTGGTTGTAACGGTTGCACTCAGCAAGTTGATGAACCATTGTCCGGTAATACTTATGTAAAAGGTTATATTTATTCAATAAACCAAGTTAAATTTATAATTCCATAAATATTTCCTCTCGTTCCCAACTCCTCTTTTACCAAAGGGTTTTCACACAGTCTGAGGAATTTGGGAACGAGAAGAAAGGAAACAGTATAAATAGTGCAACGTCTATACACTTTATTTCTTTTTCCAATTTTACTTCATGCGGGTAGCGAGGATTCATCAAAAGTGGAATACGACACTCTAATAAATCCCACGCTTCAACGAATCTCATGCGAAGTAGCTATTGCACCTTTTTTCTATGGATATTCAGGTACTTTTGACGGATCGTTGTTCAGGATACAAGGGAAGAAGAATATTGAACTCGGCGGAAGGATGGCTTTTTCCAAGTGGAACGGTGGATATGGAGGAGAATCGACAGGCAAAGAAGAGTTTGCGCAAGTGATTGATGTTTTACTGCTTGCCACGATGAAATATTCTCAAACTCGCGCAAATGCATTTGCCGGCTATAGCTATATGAAATTTTTAGGTCATACGACAGATCAACCGTTGAATATGTTAAAATATGGCGTTGAGATTGATTGGTTGTTTCTTCCTCCGATAGCGTCTCTCATGGTCAGGGCAGGTATAACAAGTCGTGTTCCTATTTTTTCTCTTGCTGTTGCAATTGGCTATTTCAATTAACCCTCTCTTCCCCAACATCTTGTTGGGAACGGAATGAGTAAGAAGCTCTGCTTCGCCAATAACTAACAAACCTGCCGAGTAAACCGTGACACGTACACGATATGGAGAAATGAATACGTGCGAAACTGAGTTTTAGAAACTTGCGTTCCCAAATGGGAATTTGGAAAAGAGAAGCAATACAAATTTCACATCCATTTATTATCCAGATACCACTGCACAGTCTCTTGTACTCCGTTTTCAAGAGAGATTTCCTGCTTGTAGCCGAGCTGCTGCTGTGCTTTGGAAATATCGCAGCACCAATTATCCTGCGTTAAGTCGTACGCTTTTTCAAAATTCAGCACGGAAGGTTTTGATTTAAATGTTGAGAGAAATCCGGAAATTCCGCCGATAACAAACACAAAAATTTTCGGCACACGAATGCGGAGTAATTTCTTTTTTAAGACGGTTTTTGTTACAGAACCGATTTCATTCCACGTATAAAATTTTTCGCTTCCCAAAAAGTAAATCTGGCTGTTGGAATTGCTGCTTTCTCCTGCCAGCACAATTCCCGAAACAATATCATGCACGTGAACCAAGCTGACGTAGGTGTCGTGAAACCCGATTAATAATTCCAATCCCATATACGCGGATTTGAAATAATCGAACGTTGCGGAATCCCTCGGTCCGTACACGGCGGCAACGCGCAGAATAGTAACCGGAATTTTATCCTGAAATTTTAAAACTTCCTGCTCGGAAGCAAGTTTGCTCTTTCCATAGGAAGTAATGGGTTTCGGTTCGGTGAATTCGTTCACCGGTTCTTTTCCTTTTCCCGGACCCGCCGCCGTTTGGCTGCTGATGTGGACGAACTTTTTTAAAGAAGGATTTACCCGCGCGGCGGTTTCAATAATATTTTTTGTGCCGTCACGATTGTAGCGGTAAAAATCTTCTTTTCGTTTTGCCGCCACAACGCCGGCAAGATGAAAAACATAATCGGCTCCTTCAATTCCTTTTTCCAATACGGTGGTTGAAAAAAGATCTCCTTCATACATTTCCACCGGCAGGTTTTTCAGATAGCCGGGATTTTTCGGATTGCGGACAAGACAGCGGACGGTATAATTTTTTTTCAGCAGCCGTTCCACTAAATGCGAACCGATAAAACCGGTTCCGCCGGTAACAAAGGCAACAGGTTGAGCGCTCATAAGAATATTTTCTTCTCTATAATATGTTCTTGTTTGAAATTTTCGCTTTTTGAAGTATATTGAAAACAGTTTTGAGAATCAATTCAAACTAAATTTTGCAGAAGGAGTCTCGCGTGGATTTATTTGATAAATGTACTTCGTACACGCTTGCTGATGAAGTAAAAGCAGCCGGCTTGTATCCTTATTTCAAACCGATTGAAGCCAACGAAGGACCGGTGGTAACCATGCAGGGAAGACAGATTATTATGGCAGGGTCGAATAATTATTTGGGTCTTACCGCGCATCCGAAAGTTAAGCAGGCGGCAATTGATGCCGTTAAAAAATACGGAACGGGCTGTTCCGGTTCCCGCTATTTAACAGGAACGATTGATCTGCATATAAAATTGGAAGAGCAGCTTGCAAAATTTCTCGGATATGAAGCGGTGTTGTTAATTTCCACCGGGTATCAAACGGCGCAGGCAATTATTCCGACACTGGTACAGAAAAACGAATTTGTTGTTTCGGATAAAGACAATCATGCTTGCATACAAATGGCAAATTTAATGGCGCAGGGCGCAGCATCGTATATCGGCAACGACAATCAGGGTGTTGTGCGCTATAAGCACGGCGATATGAAACATCTTGAAAATGTTATTTCCAAACTTCCGCTCGAATCCGGAAAATTAATTGTTACCGACGGCGTGTTCAGCACTTCCGGATCGGTCGTTGATCTTCCGGAAATTGTGCGCATTGCCAGAAAATACAACGCCCGCATTATGGTGGATGATGCGCACGCGACCGGCGTCATCGGCAAGGGAGGAAGAGGAACCGCAAGTAAATTCGGTTTAACGCACGAAACCGATATTACGATGGGAACATTTTCAAAATCGTTTGCCTCGCTCGGCGGATTTATTGCATCGAAACGTTCCGTTATTAATTACATAAAGCACCATTCGCCGGCGCTTATTTTCAGCGCCAGTCCAACTCCGGCATCTGTGGCATCGGCGCTGGCAGCGCTCGAAATTATGGAAGCACATCCGGAATTAACGGAGAAACTTCATTACAACGCCAACAAAGTGCGGGAAGGTCTCCGCGCATTAGGATTCCGGGTTGTCGGCGAACCGGAAACAGGAATTGTTTCGGTGGTTATCGGCGATACGGATAAAACATTAATTTTTACGAAAGAATTATTTGATGCCGGCGTGTTTGTTAATGCGTTCGTTCGCCCGGGCGTTCCTCCGGGAATGGAAATGCTTCGCACCAGTTATATGGCATCGCACGAAGACGAGCATCTTAATAAAATTATTGATATTTTTAGTCAGGTAGGAAAAAAACTTGGTGTGATTAGTTAATTTATTTTTAGAGACATCTGAAAAACTATCTTTAATATGTCATTTCGAGACGAGACCCGAAGGGATGTCTTCGGCACAAAGGTTCAAAGGAGCGAGCGAGAAATCTTGCTCTTGTATTTAACCAGAAAAACGAGATTCCTCGTCGCTTTGCTCCTCGGAATGACATTGATTTCAGATTTTCAGAGATTTTTTTATTTTCTATAACTATACTAACCACGCCGGAAAATTATTTTCAGCGTGGTTTTTTATTGTGAGGGCACATGAAAAACTTTACGGTTCGGCCGGTACGGTCAAAAGCTGATACGAAAAAATTTATTGACTTTTTTTACGCACTCTATAAGGATGATCCGAATTTTGTTCCGCCGCTTCGGATGGACAGAGAAAAACTTATCGACAAAAAGAAAAATCCGTTTTATCAACATTCCAAAATGGAAATGTTTCTTGCTGAACGGGAAGGGAAAGTTATCGGAAGAATTGCGGGAATTGTGAATGATCATCACAACAAAGAACATAACGATAAGGTCGGCTTTTTCGGATTTTTTGAATGTATAAACGAGCAGGAACCTGCCAATGCGCTCTTTGATGAAGCAAAAAAGTTTTTGCAATTACACGGAATGACGGCTATGCGCGGACCGGCAAATCCTTCCGTAAATGATGAATACGGTCTGCTTGTGGAAGGTTTTGATTCTCCTCCGGTGATGCTGATGACATACAATCCGAAATACTATCACGAGTTGTTTGTTCAATACGGATTGAAAAAAGAAAAAGATCTCTATGCGTATCTTCTCAATCAAGAAACCGTGTACACCGAAAAATTTATCCGCGCCAATGAAATTGTGAAACAGCGGAATCAATTGACCTTTCATTCTATCAATATGAAAGATTTTAAGAATGAAGTGAATCGCATAAAAAAAATTTACAATTCCGCCTGGCAGTATAATTGGGGAGCCGTGCCGATGACCGATGCGGAATTTGATGCGCTGGCGGCGGATTTAAAACCGGTGGTTGAACCGGACCTTGTGATTATTGCAGAATCCAAAGGGGTGCCGATCGGGTTTGCCTTATCGCTTCCCGATATTAATGTGCGGTTAAAGGGAAATAAAAACGGCGGCTTAATCGGCGGACTGCTTCGCTTGTTGGTCTTTAAAAAGAAAGTAAATCTGGTAAGAATTATTGTCCTCGGCGTTGTTCCGGAACATAAAATGAGCGGCGCAGCCGGTGTGCTCTTTTATGAAACTGCAATGCGGGCAAAAAAATTAGGTTACCAGTACGGCGAGGCGAGCTGGATTTTGGAAGATAATGTAATGATGAATCGCGCCGCCGAAACAATGCAGGGAAAACGGTACAAAACGTACAGAATTTATCAAATGGATATTTAGTTTTTCAGCATTTGATTTTTTAAAAACTCGTAATGTAGGAACAGATTTATTGTTGTATGAAACACGATTGTAAAACATACTTTCCTCTGTTTCACAAAATCATCTCAATACCATAGAAGGAATATCATCATGCCAGTAAAACCAGTAGAAAAAATTTGGATGAACGGAAAACTTGTTGATTGGAACGATGCAAAAATTCATGTGCTCTCGCATGTTGTGCATTACGGAAGCAGCTGGTTCGAAGGAATTCGATGCTACCAAACCAAAAAAGGTTCGGCAATTTTTCGTCATAAAGAACACATCAGCCGCTTGTTCGATTCTGCAAAAATGTACCGGGCGGAAATTCCCTTTACCAAAGAACAAGTGATGAATGCCTGCAAGGAAACCATTAAAGCCAATAAACTTTCCGCCTGCTACATTCGTCCTGTTGCCTACCGCGGCTACGGCGATGTCGGCGTGCTTCCGTTCGGCTGTCCGGTTGATTTAACCATTGCCGTATGGGAATGGGGAAAATATCTCGGCGCGGATGCATTAGAAAAAGGAATTGACGTAAAATTTTCTTCGTGGACACGCACGGCGCCGAACACTTCTCCCACAATGGCAAAGTCCGGCGGAAATTATTTGAACTCGCAGTTAATTAAAATGGAAGCCAATGTTGACGGATATGCCGAAGGCATTGCGCTGGATTCCGGCGGACATATTTCCGAAGGAAGCGGAGAAAATCTTTTTGCCGTAAAAAACGGAACGCTCTACACGCCGCTTTTTGCCAACGCTATCCTTCCGGGAATTACGCGCGCTTCGGTATTACAGCTCGCAAAAGATGCCGGCATCTCCGTGGTGGAAGGAAATATTCCGCGGGAAATGCTGTATATTGCGGATGAAGTGTTCTTTACCGGCACGGCAGCGGAAATTTCTCCTATTCGTTCGATTGATAAAATTGTTATCGGCGAAGGAAAACCCGGCGCCGTTACGCGCGAATTACAGCGCCGCTTTTTTGATGTGGTGGAAAACGGAAACGACCCGCACGGCTGGCTGGATTTTGTATAAGAAATAAATTTTGAAACAAAGATTTTTCAGAACAATTAAATTCAAACCGCTGCTGGCATCTGGCAGCGGTTATTTACCCTCACCATATTTTTTTTAGGAAATATTTATGAGTAAAGAATCCGCTTGGAAGGATATCTTTAAAGCAAAAATAAAACCGGCATCGGTGGAAGAGATGCTTTCAAAAATTCCGGTGTTTGAAACCTTGGAAGCGAAAGAACTCCGCCAGATTGCGATGATTGTTCACCGCCGAAATTATTCTAAAGGAGAATATGTTTTTTATCAGGGAGACCCGGGACTCGGCATGTATGTAATAGAGAAAGGAAAAGTTGCCATTGTCCTTTCCGGAGAAGAAGGAACGGAAAAAGAATTAACCGAACTTGACGACGGAGATTTCTTCGGAGAAATTGCCCTGCTCGACCAATCGCCCCGCTCGGCATCGGTACTGGTGAAGGAAGATTCTAAGCTCATCGGATTTTTCCGTCCGGATCTTTTCAGCATTATTGAAAAAACGCCGAAGACCGGATTAAAAATTATTACAACGCTTGCCGAAATGATCGGCGAGCGGCTGCGCAACACGAATAATGAAGTTTCGAAGCTGCGTGCGGAAAATGGATTGTTGAAGTCACAATTAGAAAAGGAGACCAAACATGAAAAAGCCGCAACTCAAAAGAAAAAAGCCGGCAGGTAAAAAAAAGACTCCGCAGGCTGTCCCGCATTCCAAAAAAAATAAAATCGTTGGTCCGGTAATAAAAAATATTCTGGTGCCGGTAGATTTTTCGGAATATTCGCTGAAAGCATTACGCTACGCCGCATCGTATGCTTCCATTTCCAAAGCGGCAATTCATCTGCTTCATGTTATTGAACCCATTATTTATCCTTCTGATTTTGCAATAGGACAGCTTACTTTTCCTAACATTGAGAACGAGCTGCGTGAAAAAGCAGAAATGGAACTTCTGAATCTTTCAAAATCGGATATATTGAGGGGAATTCCCGTAACTACCAGTATTAAAGATGGCATACCCTTTGTAGAATCTATAGCATACGCGAAAGATGAGAAGATAGATCTCATTATTATTTCCACGCACGGACGCACCGGTGTTGAACATATTTTGTTCGGCAGTACGGCGGAAAAAATTGTTCGGAAAGCTCCCTGTCCGGTGCTTGTTGTCCGGTCCGATAACAACGGATTTGTTGATGAAAGAGTGTAATTGATGAACTGTTTTGCCGATAAACATTCTTGCCTCGCCGAGTCAACTTTTGTATATTTGAAGCATGTTGTTTTAAAATTCATATAAAGAAAGGTGTACCATGCTTCGAGGGAAGAAAAAAATTACGCAGCGAGTTCGAGAAACAGATAATCTTATAGAAACGTACGAAACCTCTGTTCAATGGATGCAGATTCATAAAAAGTTATTATCCAATATCGGTGCAGGGGTGCTTGTTGTTATTCT
>JACFMZ010000197.1 GCA_019455105.1 Bacteroidota bacterium
TGACGCTGTACAATCTTGGAAATATAATGAACGGTGATATTCAGGAGATTATTGATGAGTTGCAACTGGTAAATAATACGGAAAAACTCAAAGAAACCGGAGAATCATTTTAATTTATGAAAACAGCAGCATTAATCGCAGAAATCAGAAAGAAGAATTCCTTTTTATGTGTCGGATTAGATACAGACAAAGCGAAAATTCCATCTTTTTTATTGGAAAAAGAGGATCCGATTTTTGAATTTAACAAAGCGATTATTGAGGCTACTCATAAATATGCGGTTGCCTATAAGCCGAATATCGCATTTTATGAGGCCGAGGGAATAGAAGGATGGAAATCATTGGAAAAAACAATGAATTATCTGAATACCCATTTCCCTGAAATTTTCACCATTGCCGATGCGAAACGCGGAGATATTGGGAATACTTCAGATAGATATGCAAAAACCTTTTTTGATACCTTCGCATTTGATTCCGTAACCGTTGCGCCCTATATGGGAAAAGATTCTGTGGAACCTTTTCTGGAATATCAAGACAAACACACCATTCTTCTAGCGCTGACATCCAATCCCGGTGCTGAAGATTTTCAGACAAAAAGAGTAGAGGAAAAGTCGGTTTTTCAAATCGTGCTTGAAACTTCCAAAACTTGGAAAAACAGTGAAAATCTAATGTACGTTATCGGCGCTACTCAAGCTTCAGCTTTGGCCGATATTCGTCAGATTATTCCGAATGCTTTTCTGCTCGTTCCCGGAGTCGGCGCCCAAGGAGGAAGTTTGGCGGAAGTCTGTAAATACGGAATGAACAGGGATATAGGATTGCTGGTGAATTCATCTCGGGGAATTATTTACGCTTCTCAAAAAGAAGATTTTGCCAAAGCCGCAGAAGAAGAAGCCGCCCGACTTCAAAATGAAATGAAATCCATCTTAAATGGTCTTTAAAGATCAAATAGGAAGAACCATTCATTTACCCGCCGTTCCCAAACGCATTGTTTCTTTGGTGCCTTCT
>JACFMZ010000124.1 GCA_019455105.1 Bacteroidota bacterium
CTGTTGTTCGCTTTCCAACGTTGGAATCGGATAATATGGATCACCTTCTGCTTGCGGATATTCCCGCGTTATCGCCGTTTTGGAATGTTTCTGACCGGTTATATGCTTCCATTCGTTAATACGCGTATAATCAAAAGAATTCGGGAAATTAACGGTTGCGGCAGATTGAAAATATTCTGCATCAATGGTTTCATGCTCAAAGTTCAACGACCTGTACGGAAGTTTGCCATATTCATAATCAAAATATTCATCAATCGGTCCGGTGTAGATAAGATGATGAAAAGAAGAAGAGGGAACTTCCTTATATTCTGTTGAAAGAGAAAGATGAATGTTCGAATGAGCAATCATTCGTTCAAACATTTTTGTATAACCCTCCTTCGGCACCCCTTGAAAGCAGTCATCAAAATAGCGGCTGTCGGTATTCAATCGGATAGGAATTCTACCACAGACTGAAGGAGCAAGTTCTTTCGGCTCCCTTCCCCACTGCTTGCGCGTATATCCTTTATAGAGAAGCCGGAACAATCTTTTTCCGACTCGCGATGTTACATATTCTTCGGAATTTGTTATCGCTGTAATAGTTTCTTTCTCCCGTTCAAAAAATTGTTTTACCTCATCATCGTTTTGTAAATGCAGATTAAACAATTCGTTCACGGTAATACGGTTAATCGGAATCGGGACAAGTTTACCGTTTACGGAAGAAAGAACGCGGTGTTCATACGCTCTCCATTCGGTAAATTGAGAGAGATAGGCAAACACATGTTCATCATTCGTATGAAATAAATGCGGTCCGTACCGATGAATTAAAATTCCTTCTTCGTTTTGAACATCATAGGCATTTCCGCCGACATGATTTCTCCGGTCGATAAGAAGAACTTTTTTATTCCGCTGCGTAGCCAGCCGTTCGGCTAAAATACATCCGGCAAAACCGGCGCCGACAATAAGAAAATGGTAATGCATATTTAAAATTGAATTTTATCAAAAACAGTATTCATTAAATATTGTTCTGTAGGATAAAATGAAAAGTGAAAAACTATTCCTTCTGTTGTAATGGGAATTGATAAACTATTCTCAATAGAATAGTTATAAACTTCTTCTTCTTCCAAACCGAGAAGACTTACATCAAGTGATAAGATGCTTTTAATACTTCTTTCTGTTCTTTGCAGATCATTCTTTCTCCGCACTTTTTTTAGTAAATGTAACGCAGAATTTCCGATATTTTTTTTAAATCGATACGAAGAATCCACTTTCCATCCGCCCATTTTTTCCCATAGTTGATGTGAAAATATAATTGCTCCAATTGAGTATCGATGAGGACAAAATATATCTTTATAGGTATTATTCTGAACTTTAATAAATCGTTTTGCAGAACTGTTGACATTGAGACAATTATTCCACAGGAATTCTGCAACTTTTTCATTTTTATAAACGGCAGAATCGGTGCACGATTGCCGCAGCTCTTCTTTTGGGAATGCCTTCTTAAATGACTTCATACAGCCATAAATTTCCATAAAAGGAACCCAGCTAAAACCATTGATTGGTATTATGACTGAACCGATACTCATCGTCTTCCAGTTTCTTTCATAAACATTAATAAACGGTTTCGTCCAATTTTCGGATACTAAAATATCATCATCGACTTTAATATAAATATCAGACTTTATTTCACGAATAGCTTGATTTTGTATTTCTGCTATTTGATTAAATGAAGAACTGATTATTTTAATATGCTGATATTGTGAAAGATATTTGTTAATAATTTTTTTATTTGAGGGCGTTGAATCATTATCCAGTATAAATAATTCGTATTCATTCCAATTTGTGTATTTCATTATTCTTTTTAAGACCTTATCAAGCAAATACGGCCTGTCGTGTGTGACAAAAAGTATTGGAACCTTTTTACGCATATTGGTAGATATTAAAATATTTATAATACTTCATCAATACAATATTTACAACAATAATACTGATTATTGAAAGGAGCGAATATTGAATTATTATTGAGAACAATTCGCCGAAAATAATATTACATAGCAAAAACACAATTGATTCCTTGGGAATAAACTTTAATTTAAAAGAAAGAACATTCCGTTTAGAATAAAAATATCCAAATAATAGAATGCCGACTGTAATTTCTGTTGCTAACGTTGCTAAGGCAGCACCGTTAATACCTAATGCCGGAATGAAAATGAGGTTTAGACAAACATTAATGGTTGCGCCAAAGAGAGAAACTTTTAACAAGATATTCTGTCTGTTCATGGCAATTAACGGGTGCCCGAACGGCGCAAAAAACCAAATGACGGCTTGGGTAATTAACAATATTCTTAAAACGAGTTGAGCATCAAGATATTCATGGCCAAAAATATTTTCAATAATGTATCGAGAGTAAAACGAGAGAGCAACCAAAAAAGCGGCAACAACATACACATATTTCGAAACGGTAAATAACTGGGCATAAAAATCATCTTTCCTTTCGCGCCATGCTTTTGAAAGTGAAGGTAGCAAGGCGCTCATAAAAACATTTAAGATGCTGAAGACAAAAAATATTTTATATGCCGCGGTATAAAGTCCAACTTCAGCCGGATTCAAAAATTTCCAGATAAAAACAGTATCAATATTATAATAAATTAAAACAGCAAAACTCGATATTCCTAAAGGTAAAGATTCTTGCAACATCCATTTGCACAGTGGAAAATGAAATGTAAAACTAAATTTGGAGTGTTTACGAAAACCTTTAACAAATAATAGCATTGTTCCTGCCAAAGTAGAAACTGCATAAAGCAGTGGAAGAAAGATATAGTCATCCTGTGAAGTAATAACTATCAACGTTAGCAATAAGAGAATCACTGAAGAAAGAGTTTTCATTACGGCAATCCATTTCATATCCTCTTTTCCTCGAAAATAGAATTCAAGCGAGAGCGGAATTAAAAAAAAATTTATCGCTTGAAATAACACGATCATTAACGGAAGCTGAGAATTAAAAACCGTAATCCCGATTATTAAAAATATAATTGCGGACGCTAAACTTAATACAAAACGGAGAATAAACATTGTTGAAACAATACTATTTTCTTCATATTCACCTTTTGCGAGTTCTCTTACCGCAATCATATCCAGTGAAGGGTTGGCAAAGAGAGAAAAATATGAATAGACAACAGCTAAAAAACTTAATTCTCCAAATCGCTCAGTACCCACAGAGCGGGCAATATAGATTGTTGTAAAAAAACCAAAAGCCTTTGAAGCAAGTTCTCCAAAGGCTAAATGGAAAAAATTTTTTATTATTATTTTTATCTCTGTTGAAATACTACTCTTCTCCATGTTTAGTTTTTTCATATTCCGCAACAATTTTATCCATCACTTCGCGCGGCACTTCATCGTAATGAGAAAATTTCTGCCGGTGAATGCCTCGTCCCTGCGTCATGGAACGAAGCGTGGTGGAGTAGCGGTATAATTCTTTTAACGGCACCTGCGCTTTAATAATTTGATGCGAGCCGTCGGAATCCATCCCGGCAATTTTTCCGCGCCGGCTGGAAAGAGTGCCCATAACATCTCCCATGTATTCTTCCGGCACAATTACTTCTACATCATAAATCGGCTCTAATAAAATCGGACGGGCTTCTTTAAATCCTTTTTTAAATGCCTGTGAAGCGGCAATTTTAAACGACATTTCATCGGAATCCACATCGTGATAAGAGCCGTCGAATAAGGTAACTTTCACGTCAATAACTTTATAGCCGGCAATCACGCCGTTTTCCATTGCCTCAAGAACGCCTTTTTCAACGGCAGGAACAAATCTTCCCGGCACAACGCCGCCAACAATAGCATCTTCAAATTCAAATCCTTCTCCCCGCTGTCGCGGCTGAATTTTAAGATGCACATGGCCGTACTGTCCTCTTCCGCCGGATTGTTTTTTGTGTTTGAACTCGGCGTCGGCAGCAATACCTTTAATGGTTTCTTTATAAGGAATTCTCGGTTCAACCAGATCCACATCAACGCCGAATTTTTCTTTTAATCGTTTTATAACAATGGCAAGATGAAGCTCTCCCTGTCCGAAGATGACGGTCTGTTTTATTTCCGGATCAACCTTAAAGAGAAAGGTCGGATCTTCTTCATGAAGCGTATGCAGTCCGCTGCCGATTTTATCTTCTTCCCCTTTATGCTTCGGAATAATTGCCGAAGAAATAACCGGCGCAGGAAATTCTACCGGCGGATAAAGAACAGGAAATGCTTTTGTACTTAACGTATTATTGGTGTGAGTATCTTTTAATTTTACCACCGCGCCGATATCTCCGGCATGTAGCTTTGCAATCTCTTTGCGCTCTCTTCCGTTCATGGTAAAAATTTGCGCTAAACGTTCAAACTTTCCGTTCGAAACATTCACCATATCTAAGCCCGGCGTAATTGTTCCGGAATAGACTTTAAAGAAGGAAAGCTCCCCGACATGATGCTCGGAGATTGTTTTGAAAACAAACAGCGAAGGATTGCCTGCATCCTCAACGGGAATTTCAATCTTCTCTTTTTTCTCGGTATTAACGGCTTGAATTGTTCCGGCTTCATTTGGCGATGCGGAATATTTGGCAATAAACTCCAAGATATTTTTTACGCCGACGTTCATGGTAGAAGAGGCGGCAAACACAGGATACACTTTATGATCAATAAGCGCCCGATGTAAACCGGCGAGCAATTCATCATCGTTTAACGTTCCGTTGGAAAAAAATTTATCTAACAGCGCTTCATCAGATTCGGCAATTTTTTCAATAAGTTCTTCGTGAAGCTGCGAAGCTTTTCCCTGAAGGTCGGCGGGAATTTCTTCTTCGGTATAACTGCCATTGGCATTCGGTTTAAAACGAAGAAGTTTCATTCTAAGAACATCAATTACTGCGTCGAAGCTGATGCCGGTGTTTAACGGAAAGGTAACAATCACCGCATCGTGAGAAAAACGTTCTTTAACGGATAATGCCGTTTGGTCAAAATTTCCGTTTTCATTATCAATTTTATTGACAATAAAAATGGAAGGAAGATGGTATTCCTGTATGTAATCCCAAACGATCTCCGTGCCGACTTCTACTCCTTCAAAAGCTTTCACCAGTATTACTGCTGTTTCGCAGACACGAAGCGCTGCTTTCACTTCGCCGGTAAAATCGGAATAACCGGGAGTATCAAGAATGTTTAATTTAATATCATTGAGATCGGCAGTAAGAAGAGAAGTATCAATGGAAATTTTTCGTTCAATTTCGTCGGGGTGATAATCGGCGACCGTATTGCCGTCGTCAATTTTTCCCTGCCGGGTGATAACCCCTAAAGAAAATAATGCTGCTTCGGCAAAGGTTGTTTTTCCTGAACTGCCGTGACCAACCAGTGCCGTTGTACGAACCTGTTGGGTAGTATATTCCTTATTATTTGCTAACTGACTCACATTCGACTCCTTTATAATAGATCAGACATACGGAACCATACCGAGCCGAAGGTAAGATGCCCGGAAATTACCGCATCTGTCGGGTATTCAAGTTTTGAGCTGAACAATTAACGGTGCTGCTCATCAGTCCACATCTCTTGTTGAACCATGAGATCGGGAAAAGAATGAAGTGAAACCGCGAATAATTCCGCCGATGGTATTTAAGACTTCCATAATCGGGTTTTCAATGGCGCCTTGAATGCGTTTTTCAAATGAAGCAACATTGTCTGCCACGTCTTTAATCGTCTGCACCGATGCCTGCAGCGTAACAAGCTGCTCATCAATATTTTCCATAATAGCGCGCAGACGCGAAGTGATAACTTCTAAATTTGATAATACGGGAACGGCTCGTGCACCGACTTCTTTTATATTTATCTCTACTGTTCCAAGAACATCTCGAAGCTTGGAAAGAACAACAACGAGATACACTGCAAGAAAAGAAAGGGCAAGCGCAACGATGATTAATGCAATAGTTAAAATCGTTTCCACAGTTGCTTCCTTTATAGGTTATGTGCGGGTTTTATCGTTTTTGCTGTCTTCTTGTTTCGTTTTTTTTTCTTTCGCTTCGGTTAAAATTTTTTCTGCATCACCGAGTAAAGATTCTGCGCGTTTTTTGGCTTCGGTAATTAATGTTTCGGAACGTTTCTTTCCTTCATTAATAATTTCCACCGCTTTGTTCTTTGCCGCCGAAACGTATTCTTCTGCCGAATCTATAAATTCATCGGTATGTGCTTTTATATCAGAGCGTAATTCTTTTCCCGGTTTCGGCGCATAGAGCAGGGCAACAATTGCACCAACAACTCCGCCGGCGAGGAAACCAATAAGAAAACCATTTTTCATTCCGCTTTCTTCATCTTTTGCCATAACAACCTCGTGCTTTTTTCGTGAATGTTTATAATGAATGTTGCTGAAAAGTTGGAAAAAATTAGTCAAAAATCAACACAATAGAGAGAATTCTAAATAAAAACTGCCTGTTGAACAATATTCACAGGCAGCAGCTATTATCGTACTCTCTTCTTATGACGATTTTTACGTAATCTCTTTTTTCGTTTATGCGTCGCCATTTTATGACGTTTACGTTTTTTTCCGCTTGGCATGGACGACCTCCTTTCAGTTTAGTTTATGTTGTTTCAATATTTGCAGCGCTTTTTTACCAACTTCTGTTGAAGAATCAAGATCGGCACATTGGGCAAGCCATTTATTCGATTTTTCCATATCACCTTGATTCAAATACATTACTCCGAGATTAAACATTGCCATTTGATGCTTCGGTGATTGTTTAATAACCTGTTCAATCTCTTTTACCGCCTGTTCAAAATTTCCGTTTTCAAAATAACAAATTCCCATATCAACTCTGGCGTCGGCATCCTTGGGATTTGCCGTTAAATATTTTTTATACGCTTCTACGGCACGGGGAAAGAAGTGCGCATCATGCAGCCGGTTGGCAAGTTCGAGCATAGCCTCTTGATCATTCGGCGATGTTTTTAACCGTGCTTCAAGTTCTGAAATCCGCTGCAGAGTTTCTGCGTTTTGCGGAGCAGTCTGATTTTGCATTTGCGATTGAGTCGAACCGTTGCGCACAATTTCAGCGCCCGGCGCCTGTAAAACTTCGTAGATAATAATTGCCGCTACAAGAACGGCAAAAATTATAAAAATATTCTTAAATGCGGTAATCGATCCCTCTGTAGATTTTTTTTCTTTAGCACTTTCCGCTCTTTTGGAAGGAGCGCCTGCCGCTGTCTTTTCACTGCGCAGTTCCGTTCCGCAGGTAACACAAAACACAGCGAAAGGGTTATTCACCGTACCGCATGATTCACAAATCTTTTGAGCGTCTGAAGAATCAATCTTTGTTCCGCAGTGTGCACAAAATTTTTCGTTATCACGAACCAGTTGACCGCAATGGGAACATTTCTTTTCTTTCAACATTGTTATCCGAGAACTTTCTTCAAATTTTCGTTCACTATCGATTTCAATTCTTTTGAAACTTTAAAAATCGGTACGTAATGATCATCAACAGGAACCTGTTCGCCGGTTCTTGGATTGCGCGCCATCCGTCCTTTTCGTTTTTTTACTTTAAAACTGCCGAATCCGCGAATCTCAATATTTTTCCCGTCACGCAATGAGGTAATAACGGTTTGAATGAACCCATCCACCACGGCTTCTGTCTCAACTTTCGTTAATCCGGTACCGGATGCGATAATATCAACAATATCT
>JACFMZ010000125.1:0-1538 GCA_019455105.1 Bacteroidota bacterium
TATCGCCTGCTTTTACTAACGTAGAATCAAAATCTGATGAGGCGAATTTTCTGTTCAGCGAAGCCGGAACCCATTTATCAACATCACCGTCATTATCAATTGCATCATACGGATTGCCGGGACTTTCCAAAAACGCGTACCCGACCATTCCTACCGGACCCACCCAAAACGGATTGCGGGAATTATTGCGCGGATAATCTCCGGTATAGGTAATATTTTCTCTTACATCATAAAACGACCAGTCGTCATCATATTCTTTAAAATCTGTATTACCGGTAACTCCCACATACGTTCCGACAAGCATTCCGAAGACTGCGCGGTTATAAGTTGTCGTTCCATGATTGGTAATTTCATACAGCCAGAAAATATTATCCTGTGCTAATGTTTGATTCCACTGCATCCCGCGGACACTGACCGAAAGTCCAAGTCCGTTTCTGCTAGGATTTAACGAATCCGGTTTAAATGCCACGCCGATTCCGTTTACAGTATTATTTCCGGCATAATTAAATCGAAGATCGTTATTATCATCCATAACAAAATAACTTTCTTGATTTGCACTGGCTCGCTTGCCGAAATATCCGTTCCAGCTTCCCGCCCACCCCGGATCAGTAGGATCATTCATCTTATCAGGCCATTGTGCGGGCCAGCTGTTGGGATCATCATTCATGGCAATACTTTTATTTTTATCCGGATCCGGATTAAAATATCCCGCGACAGGCATAAATGTCCACGGATCTCCGCTCGGCGATGCATCCGGATTTTTTGTCGGTCTGGCAACCGGACATGTAACCACAGAATGGAATTTAACATTATTCGGCATATTCACTTCCGCACCGACAAATAACGAGACATCGCCGATGTATCCGTTTGTTTCATATTTCCATGCGCCGCGCGGGCGAGAATCCACCGGCTGCCCGATAACCCCCCAGTTACCGAACACTGTTTTTACTCTGTTACCGTTATGAACAGATGAACGGTAGTACAGCGAACCGGACTGAGCACCAGCCTGCTCGAAAAGAATTACAAAAGAAAGTAAAAAGAACATTAAAATTTTTTCCATGAACTTCATTCCTTACCTGCAATAAGAAAATAAATTAAAAATCAATGGTAACGCCAAACTCAATTCTGCGCGGTTCTGAATACATCTGCGGATTAACAAAATAATCATGAATTGAATTAATCGGTGTTATCACTCCGCTCTGCCGCGCATTATCTTCATCATACGTTTTATTCGCTCTGCCGGTATCCGTATAGACTCCTACTTCGTTAGCAATATCAAATAAATTATTCACGCGTAAGAAAACCATCAGCTTCACCGGATCGAGCGGGAAAATGTAATACACACGAGCATCAAAATTAAGATAGTATGGCTTAATGGATGAGTTACGCAGCAATGTTTGAATGCTGGAGGTCGATGTCTTTCCGACACTCGGCGTGTACGGAGAGCCGCTTCCGTATTGACCGATTAAACTCCCGCCGTACCGATCTTCTGAATAAGAAAGAATTGAATTCAACGTATGCCGCTGATCCCAATCCAA
>JACFMZ010000125.1:1548-7578 GCA_019455105.1 Bacteroidota bacterium
TTCAGGCAATACGCCGCCGGCGCTGATGCTGTTTCGTGTTTCGTTCGGATCGGAAGCGCTGCCGTTGGCAATTTGAAATGTGTAATCGACCGAAAGCGATAATCCTTTTCCGAATCGTTTATCAAGCGATACAATAAAACCTTTCACATAACCAAAATCGCTGTTCACATACTGCGTAAAATATGAAGCGTCCTGACCGCCGATAAAAACAGGATCTGAACGTGTTCCGGCAAGATTTCTGATATCACGAATATACGCCGTAACATCAATACTAATATCATCCGTAATTTGTTGCTGCAAACCAATTTCACCGTTAATAGTCTGTTCCGGTTTTAAATCCGGATTTCCGGCAGGGGCTCCTTGATAATCTTGGTTACCGGTTCCTTTTCCATATTTGTAAAGCGGATTTTGATAGAGGCGTTCAAAATTTGGAATTTGTAAAAAATGTCCGTAGGAAAAATGGATAACCCCTCTGTCAGTAATTGGAAATGAAGCGCCAAATCTCGGACTAATTTGATATTTTGCCGATGCTTTTCTGTACCAATAAGAAAGACGGTCTGCTACAGTTTTTGTCCGCTCTCCCGGATCTTGAATTCCATTATTGTTATTATCGAAGAATTGATTTTTCGGTTTGTAAGGCGAATAAATATTCGGGTCTTGCGGATCGACCGGAAGTTTTCCGTCGGGTTCAAAATAATCAAACCGAACGCCGATATTAATAATTAAATCTTTAAACTCCATCTTATCCTGTACATACGCAGAGAATTCCGTTGGCTGATGGAGATACCGGTCGTGAGTATTGGTGGTATCAAGATCAATCAACGGAATCATATACGGATACGGAACCGTTCCTTTCTTTCTCGGATCTTCAATCAGCGTTATATTTTCATAAAATATTCTGTGCCTCCGAGCTTCCACGCCGAACTTTACGAAGTGCTCGTTATTCACCTGACTGCTGACATCTAACTTTCCTAAAAATGTTCGCGTTAAACGATAGAAGCGGTTATTTTCATTTCCGTTATAGGCAAAACTATACGGAGTAATTTGTGTAATATAATCCGGGTTCACATAGCGGGAGTCATAAGGATTTTCATACAAATAATGTTTGTATGATTTTTCAAAATACGATAATCCTAAAGTATAAAAGGTAGAATTGCTGAGTGTATGCGAAAGCTGAAGAATACCCGTGTACCCTTTGTTAAAATCTTTTCCCTTCCCTTCGGGATTGTATTGATAATAGCGATCGTACGGCTGTGCTTCAACATTATCATAAATTCCGGTCAAGTTTAATTTCATCAACGAAGTAAGCTTCGTGGTAATTTTTCCCTGCAAGTACAATTTCCGGTTCCAGTTCATCGAAATTGTTTTTCCGTCGCCGACATTATTTTTATTGGCTGCCCGAAAATTATTGTAAAGGGATGAGAATGATGGAAGAAGTGAATCCGGAAGCGTTGCCCGTAAATACGCAGAATCGCTGGCAGGGCTTTCGCCGAAAATATAAAATTTATTATCAACTTCAGCGCTTTGCGTCCAAGGGTAATATCTCTGTATCGCATCCAAATAACCGCCGAAATAAATATTGCGGGCATTAAAAAAGTATGTTACCACATCAGAAAATAACGGACCGCTTAAACTTCCTTCAATGTTCCGAATATTTAACGGATTAAAATATTGTATTCCTTTAAAGACATCAGTTCGATTGCTTAAATAATCTCCGCCGTATGCCGTAACGCTGCCGCTGACTTTACTTCCTCCTTCACGTGTGGAAATATTCACAATACCGGACATTGCCTGACCGTATTCCGCATTAAAAGCGCCGGAAAGAACTTGCAGCTCCTGCACCATACTCGGATTAACATCAACAACCGTTCCGCCGTTAAACGCATCAGTCACCGGAACGCCGTCAATCCAATAAGCAACTTCACCGGAGCGTCCGCCGCGAATTCTTCCGTCCACATTTCCTGCCTGCAAGCCGATAACCTGGCTGATTTCCGTTACCGGTAATTGTTTAATATCATCCCCGCCGACAACAGCCGTCGTTGCCGTTAAATCTTTTTGAACCAACGGACGCTCAGCGGTAATAACAACTTCCTTATCCAACTGAAGCGCTTCTTCCATCAGCTTAAAATCTGCACGCGTTGTTAAATCAATATTCACGCGAAGATTTTGCACCGTCTGCGCGCCGTATCCAAGCGCGGAAGCTCGTACGGCATACGTTCCCGGCGGCAGATTAATTATGGAATAATTCCCTTCAAAATCCGTGGCTGCGCCGAAACTTGTTCCCACCACCATCACATTCACCCCGATTAACGGCTCGCCGGTTTTATCATCGGTAATGGTTCCGGCAATTTTTCCGGTATTACCGGCAAGCACCGAAACGGCAGAAAGAAATATTACCATTGCAAGAGGGAGTACATATTTTTTCATTCCTCTAACTCCAAAATTTAAATATAATTTCAAGAACTATTTTCTAATTTGATGGAAACGAATACGCCGGATTTTGTCCGCACGTTCCCCGCACAATAAGCGAAGGGGTAAACGTTTCCGAACTTAACACTGTCCCCGGATTTTCTATTAATTGTATTGCTTTATGAACTGCCAATTCCCCCATTTTGTACATCGGCTGGCGCATGGTCGTTAAGCCGAAATATTTTGATAATTCAATATCATCGAAACTTACAAGAGCAATATCATGCGGAACGGAAATATTATGTTCGCGCAGTGCGGCAAGAACGCCGATTGCCTGAATATCGCTGGAAACAAAAATTGCTGTCGGCAGTTCGCTGTTTTGCTGAAGCATCTGCTTCATGCTTTCATAGCCTGCTTCGCGGCTGAATCCATCATTCTTTGTTTGACTGCTGGAAAGAATAAAGCGATCGTTAATGGAAAGATTATTCTTCTGCATCACCTGTTTAAAACCAATCAAGCGTTCTTTAGCCGGAACACTTTTTAAGTTTGCGGTAATCATACCGATTTTTTTATGTCCAAGATTTATAAGATGTTCCGTCGCAATGCGAACACCTTCAAAATTATCAACACTGATTGAAGTAAACTTTGGATGCTGAGTATCCACCAGAACCAGCGGAATATTTTTTTCCAAAAATTCTTTCGCTACCGAATCCGAGAGTTCAAGAGAAAAAATTAATGTTCCGTCCACTCTTCCTTTTTTCAAACTCTTAGAAAGGTATTCTTCCATCTGCTCGCGGGAATTGACTCCGTGAATAATTAAATCGTAGCCGAGAGAAACAAGAGTTTCCTGCGCCCCTTGAAGGACTTCGATAAAAAAGTAATTGGTGAAAAACGGAATGATAGCGCTTAATGTATTCGAGCGCTTTCGTGCGAGGGCTTGAGCAAACGCATGCGGCTGATAATTTAATTTCTTCGCAACCGAAAGAACTTTTTCTCTCGTTCCATCGGTAACTTTTGGGCTGTTGTTAAGAACTCTGGAAACGGTTCCAATGCCAACCTTTGCTTCGCGGGCTATGTCGTAAATGGTAACTGCCAAGTCTTGCCTCAAAATTCCTTTTTGTTGTGGAAGGGCTTTCAAGAACTTAGCCTATTTACACTTTAGAATCAAGAAAAAAAATAAAAATGATAAAAAATTAAGTAAGATTTGAAAAAAACCGTGTTCTCAACATTACGTTATTTTGGAAACGGGCTTCAAAAAGATCATTTCATCATTAATATTTTTTCCAGCGAAATTTTTAAAAACATTTTCATACAAAAAAATTAATGCATTTAGTACTTGATTTTGAGTAGAAGAAGATACATTTTTCACCCGGGCGAGGTATGAAAGGAATGCACGGATATCTTGCTCGGTGAGGGATTGCGGGTGGCGTTTTTGGTGAAAGAGGATGTACTCGCGTATCCAATAAATGTAGGCTTCTTCGGTTCGAATGCTGAGATGTTTCAGCCGCATACATTCGCGAACATTGTCAATCAACTTTGATTCTGCCATAGCATTACCTTTCTAACGTAATTCTTACGAATAAGAATTTAATTAACGCTGGTAGACAATATACTCATTAGCGCAGAAATTGTCCACTCAGTAGACATAATAACTAGTTAGCCAGCATTATCGGCATTTTTTAATACTCTATAAGCTGAAGGAGGTTTTATGAGGTTTGCCAAACTGAGTTTTATTGTCATAGCAACTATAATAACAAATTGTCTTTTTGCTCAGACTCAATCTTGGTCAAAAGTTGCTTTTTCAAATCGGACTGTGAAAAAGTTAGTTTATAATAAAAAGACAGCTTCAGTTTATGCGGTTGTAAGTTCTTCAGCCGATGATACGCTATATAAATCAACTGACGGTGGCATTAACTGGAAGGCAATAAAAGGATTTTATTTTACTGTAAAAAATATTGGTTTGACCTATAATGATTTTTTGTTGTGGGTTAGTTTTTCTGATTCGCTGCTTATGTCAACAGACGGTGGAACTGTGTGGCGAAAATATTTCAAAAACAATAGTAATGAAAAATCGCTTCAATTTAGTTCAAGTGGTAAATTATTTTTGTTTTCAGAAGGTAGTAAAGATTCGATTTTTGTTAGTAGTGATACTGGTAAGTCTTTTACAGGAAGTTTGATGACTGGTTTACCACCAACTTTGTATCCTAATCGCATTTACGGTTATGGAACGGATACTATTTTTGCTACTGGTAGTCCTTACTCTGGGTTGCTTTTCAAGAGTTTCAACGGAGGTAACAATTGGGCTGAGTCAACAACTGGGATTAACAAAGGTTGGTACGTAAAAGATATAACATTTTCGTCTCAAGGTGACACCATTTATCTCATTGACCAGTTTTATTTTTACATATCTACGAATAGAGGCTTATCTTGGTCAAAAATTACTGATAGTTTAACTTCAACCTCAGAAGATATTTCTGTGACTGCTAAAGGCGATGTATTGCTTGCAGGGTATGCATTTTCTGGGAGCGACAATGGTGGAATATTTCTTCTAAAAAGAAACACTTCTTATTGGTTAAGGTTAAAAACTGGTTTACCATTATATGAAAGTGGAACTTGCGTAACTTTTCTAGACGATAACAGCGCATTATTAGGAACTTCTAGCGATGGTCTTTATAAAACGAATCAAATCACAAGCGTTAATAATAAAATCGTTAATATGTTACCTTCTGAATTTATAGTTGACCAAAATTATCCAAATCCATTCAATCCATCTACAACGATAAAAATTCATTTACCCATCAATACAAAAATCAGTATTGATATTTGCGATAACCTTGGACGCAGTATAAGAAATTTGCTCAGCGAAGAAATGAGTATAGGATCACATAATGTAATATGGAATGGAAAAGACAGTTTTGGTAATACTGTAGCATCTGGAATCTATTTTTATAGAGTCAAATATTTAAATACAATTGTCTCCAAATCAATGCTATTTCTTAAATAATGTAATTGATTTTAAAGAAGGGAAAATACAATGAGTAGGCAACCGAGATATTGGCTTGTTGGTGCTAACTGGGGTGGCGATGACCAAGCAACAGCATTTTATCGAAGAGGTTATTGGGAGTTGGGCTGGGCGGATGAAGACCAGCCCAAAATGGCAAAAGCGAGAGATTCAATTCAAGCCGGTGATAGAATCGCAATCAAATCAATGCGTGGTAAGGGTTCCGATTCTATTACAATAAAGGGTTTAGGTTTAGTTAAGGAGGTCGCTGATGGTAAAGTCTATATAAATTGGTTGATCACTGATATGTCCAGAAAAGTATTTGCAAAAGGTTGTTTTTCTTCGATTCACGGCCCTTATTCAATTGCGAGCGATGATGCCAAATGGATACGTGAAGTATTTAGTATTTAATGCCGGCTAACCAGTCGCTCAAGCAGACGTGAAACAGCGCGGCGAAATTGGAGTTTACGAGTTAAAAATTGTTTTTAAATGTTTGCAATCAAAAGTTCACAAATTTAAATAATTTCTACGGTCGCGCTAAACGTTTCACGCAGCTTAGCTCCAGCCGTTATACCGCAAGGAGCGAGAGAGTATGTCACACAATATATTTAAAACGCTCT
>JACFMZ010000126.1 GCA_019455105.1 Bacteroidota bacterium
CCAATGAGGAATTTTGTATTCCAGCGCTTCAGAGAGTTTGTTATTGAACATTGCGGAAAACCCCGGACGTTTTGCCGCCGTTTGAAAGGTACTCATCGGCACCGGAATGATAATATTTTTCAATCCTAATATTTCCGCAACATACCTTCCCCATTCATACCGGGAGGCATAATCAGAATTTACTGCGTGAAATGTTCCGGTTAATTGTTTTGAGAGTGCGCGTAATGTTATATCGGCAAGATCTGCCGTGCCGGTAGGAACTGAAACTTCATCGCTGCTTATTTTTAAAACAGAATTTTTTTCCGCCCACTGCCGCAGTTTGAAAATAAAATTTTGTCTTCCGTCTCCAAAGACCCAGCTCGTTCGTAAAATTAAATAATTATCCGTTATCTCCATGATTGCTTTTTCGCCGGCAAGTTTACTGTTACCGTACACCGACTGTGGATTTGGCAGATCTTCTTCGGTGTAAAGATTTCCTTTTGTTCCGTCAAATACATAATCGGTGCTGTAGTGAACAAATTTTGCTCCGATGTTTTTGCTCCCCTTCGCTAAATTTTCCACCGCGTGCTGATTAATGAGATACGCAGGTTCGGGAGTTGTTTCCGCATCGTCAACGGCGTTGTACGCGGCGCAGTTAATAATTACCGATGGTGAAAGTTTTTCAATCTGTGATGCAATAGCTTCAAAGTTCGTTATATCAAACTCCTGTTCAGGCGGCGCAAAAAAAGGAATTTTCTTTTCCGTCAGTTGTTTGCGAAATTCTCTTCCCAACTGTCCGTTTGAACCGAGTATTAAATATTTTTCTTTGTTCATTGTTTTCAATTTTCTTCTCTTGTTGTTTGTTCAATATATTAAATATCAACGGGAAACTAAAATACTCATTCCAATATTTTGCGGTGAAAGAGAATTACTGTAAGCGCTTGCAGCATCTCATTCTTGGTAACTTCCATTATTAAATTTATGTTATAGCATTAAGATGATTCGTTAAAGAAATTTCATTATCTTGAATTCAAGACAGCTTCTTTCTACATTTAAAAAAGAATTCACACAATAAAGGAAACTCATGCTTTCAGAAAATATTAACATTCTCACCGCGTTTGTCTTCGGCTTACTTTCATTTATTTCACCCTGTGTTCTGCCGATCATTCCCGGATATATTTCTTTTATTTCGGGAAAGTCTCTGCAAGATATAACGCAGCAGGATTCCGCTGCGCGCAAAGCGATACTTATTAACACAATAATTTTTATTGCAGGCTTTACGCTCATCTTTGTTCTTATGGGAGCGGCGGCAACTTCCATAGGAAAAGTATTAAACGAAAATCTTTCGCTTATCAGTAAAATAGCGGGGGTTATCATTATTATTTTCGGCTTTCACATGATTGGGATTTTTAAGCTCGGATTTCTTAACTATGAAAAAAGATTCCATTTACAAGAGAAAAAACTCGGATATTTCGGCTCTTTTACAGTTGGCGCAGCTTTTGCATTTGGTTGGACACCGTGCATTGGTCCCGTTCTTGCCGGAATTTTAGCAATTGCCAGCCAGCAGGATACGGTAATGAAAGGAATTATACTGTTAACATTTTATTCGTTAGGATTGGGCATTCCCTTCTTCTTAACAAGTCTGAGCATTAACAAATTCTTTAATGTTTTTAACCGCATTAAAAAACATTTTCATACAATAGAAGTGGTCGGGGGAATTTTGTTGGTTGCTGTCGGCGTATTGATGATAACAAACTATTTAACCATTATTGCCAGTTATTTTGCAAAATGGTTTCCGTTTTTAAATGAGTTATCGTAATTTATTTTTCATTTTATAAAAGGTATAGAACAGTTATGGATAAAGAAACTCGTGTATTGGATGAAGTAACCATCCGTTTTGCCGGAGATTCCGGCGACGGTATGCAGCTTACCGGAGGACAGTTCACAAACACATCTGCCGTTATGGGCAATGACCTCAGCACTCTTCCGGATTATCCGGCAGAAATTCGCGCACCGAAAGATACTACTTACGGCGTCAGCGGTTTTCAAATTCATTTCGGCGCAACCGAAATTAATACGCCGGGAGATCATTGCGATGTACTGGTAGCCATGAACGCGGCATCACTCAAAGTCAATCTGCGCTCGCTGGCAGACGGCGGAATTATTATTGTAAACACCGACGGCTTCGGCGCAAAGAATTTAAAACTTGCCGGTTACGCGCAAAGCCCGTTAAGCGACGGATCGCTTTCAAAATATCAGCTCTTTCAAGTTGATATTACCAAGCTGACGAATCTGACGCTGGCGGATATGAATCTACCGCAGAAGATTGTTGATAAAACAAAAAACTTTTTTGCGCTGGGAATGATGTATTGGATGTTTAACCGCGTGCCGGAAAATACTCTTCAATGGATTCAGGATAAATTTAAAAAAGATCCGGAATTAATTGAAGCGAACACACGCGTTATGAAAGCCGGATGGAATTACGCCGAAACCACCGATGTCTTTGCCGTTAAGTATGAAGTAAAACCTGCGCCGCTAACCCCGGGTAGATATCGCAACATCAGCGGAAACCAAGCAACAGCACTCGGCATGGTTGCCGCAGCAGAAAAAGCAAAACTTCCGCTCTTCCTCGGTTCCTACCCGATAACGCCGGCAAGCGATATTCTGCATGAACTTTCGAACTTCAAAAATTTCGGTATTAAAACATTTCAAGCTGAAGATGAAATTGCCGGCATCACCAGCGCAATCGGCGCATCATTCGGCGGCGCACTGGCGTTAACCACAACCAGCGGTCCCGGCGTGGCGTTAAAAACAGAAGCAATCGGTCTGGCAATTATGACGGAACTGCCTCTTGTTATTGTGAACGTTCAACGAGGCGGACCAAGCACCGGACTTCCGACAAAAACCGAACAAGCCGATTTACTGCAGGCAGTGTACGGAAGAAACGGCGAAGCACCTCTTCCGGTTGTAGCGGCATCAACACCAAGCGATTGTTTCAATGCTGTCTTTGAAGCATCACGTATTGCCTTAAAATATATGACGCCGGTGATGGTTCTTACGGACGGATATATTGCGAACGGCTCCGAGCCGTGGCTTATTCCTGAAGTGGATAAGCTGCCGGATATTTCCGTTAAATTCAGAAAAGATCCGAATAATTATCTTCCGTATCTGCGTAACGAAAAAACTTTATCGCGCGAATGGGCAATTCCGGGAACGCCCGGTTTAGAACACCGTATCGGCGGATTAGAGAAACAAGATAAAACCGGCAACATTAACTACGAGCCGGAAAATCATGATTTAATGATTCGCCTGCGCGCTGAAAAAGTTGAACGAATTGCCAACGATATTCCGTTAGCCAAAGTTGAAGGGAATGAAAAAGGAGATTTACTTGTTGTCGGCTGGGGCGGAACGTACGGAACATTAAAAACCGCTGTCGAACGAAAACGAAAAGAAGGGAAATCCGTTTCACATCTTCACTTAAAACATCTCAATCCCTTCCCGAAAAATCTTGGAGAAGTATTGTATAACTTTGATAAAATACTTGTTCCTGAAATTAATATGGGGCAGTTAATTAAAATACTGCGCGAAAAATATCTCATTCCGGCAATCGGCTTAAATAAAATTCAAGGACTGCCGTTCCGTTCCATGGAAATTGAACTAAAAATTGATGAAGTCTTAGGAGGGAAAAAATAATGAATACGATGATTGATGAGGTTGTAACCAAAGAACTCATTTCACCAATTAAATACAGCGCAAAAGATTTCAGTTCTGATCAAGATGTCCGCTGGTGCCCGGGGTGCGGCGATTATGCAATTCTTGCTTCAGTGCAGCGTGTTCTTCCGGACTTAAACATTCCGAAAGAAAAATATGTTTTCATCTCCGGTATCGGCTGTTCGAGCAGATTCCCATATTATATGAATACCTACGGAATGCACAGTATCCATGGCAGAGCGACGGCGATTGCCAGCGGTTTAAAAATTGCCCGCCCCGATCTCAGCGTGTGGGTAATTACCGGAGACGGCGACGGACTTTCAATCGGCGGCAACCATATGATTCATGTTCTGCGCCGAAATATTGATGTCAACATTTTATTGTTTAACAACCAGATTTACGGATTAACAAAAGGACAGTACTCTCCTACTTCCGAAACAGGAAAAGTTACAAAATCAACTCCGCTCGGTTCTGTGGATATGCCGTTTAATCCTGCGGCACTGGCACTCGGTTCCGGCGGCTCGTTTGTTGCACGCACGTTAGACCGCGACCCGAAACATATGCAGGGAATTATTAAACGCGCTGCAGAGCATCAAGGAACTTCATTTATTGAAATTTATCAGAACTGCAACGTTTTTAACGACGGCGCATTTTTCCAGTTTACGGAAAAAGAAACAAAATCCGATTCTGTTGTGTTTCTTGAGCACGGCAAGCCGTTAGTCTTCGGGAAAGAAAGCGATAAAGGAATTAAACTCGACGGCTTCTCACCGGTTGTTGTTTCATTAAAGGACGGACAGCATTCGGTAGACGATCTTCTGATCCATAACGAAAAAGACTCAACCTTGGCATTCATTCTAGCGAATATGACGTATCATCCAGAACTGCCGAGACCGGTCGGAATTTTTCTTGCACAAGACAGACCGAAATATGAAGATGAAGTTGAACGCCAGATTGATTCTGCAATTTCAAAACGAGGCAGAGGCCAGTTGGAAAAATTATTAAATAGCGGGGATACCTGGACTATTCAATAATTCCGGAAAATGAATAATAAAAAACCCGTCATACCGACGGGTTTTTTGTTTTCAATTCTTTGAAGCATCCTCTTTTTTTCCTATTTTCTTTTATGATTGAACAGATAGAGCGGCTGAGAGAAATATTTACTTCAAAAAACAGCTTCGTAATTACTTCACACATTAATCCGGATGCTGACGCACTTGGAAGCGAAACAGCGCTGGCACGTTTTCTTTCCGACCAAGGAAAGCGCGTAATAATTCTTAATCAGAGCGAAACGCCGGAGAATCTTCAATTTTTAACCGCTGTCTTTCCCATAACAACATATCACGAAACTCATCATGCGCAGAGCATTCTGGATGCGGAATGTTTTATTGTTGTAGATACCAATGCCGTTCAACGGTTCAAGGCGCTGGAACATGCTTTTCGAAAAACCAAAGCATTGAAGATTCTTATTGATCATCACCTTGAACCGGAGCCATTCGCCGATATTGCGATTGTTGATTTCAATGCGCCGGCAACCTCCGAAATTCTTTTCAATATTTTAACAAAGCTTGATGAACAAGGAATTACGCCGCCGGTTGCCGAAGCGCTGTATGCCGGAATTATGAGCGACACCGGTTCATTCAAATTTCCTCTTACAACGGCTGAAACGCATAGAATAACCGCTGCGCTTATTGAACGCGGCGCCCAGCCGTATAAAATTTATCAGCAAATTTATGAAAGCGGAAATTTAAGCACGGTTCATTTGCTCGGTAAAGCCTTGGAAAGTATTACGCTGCATTGTAACGGAAAAGTTGCCGCAATGATTCTCCCTCAATCCACTTTTACAGAAACCGGCACCAAAGAATCCGATGTTGATAATTTAACACAATACATTTTAACCATTAAGAATGTCGTTCTCGGAATTGTGTTTGTTGAACTGGAAAATGCAATAAAAATCAGTTATCGCTCCAAGGGAAATATTCCGGTCAACGAAGCGGCAAAACTATACGGCGGCGGCGGACATAAAAATGCGGCGGGCGCCCGCATAAAAAATATTTCTCTTTCCGAAGCCGTGAATCAAGTTTTAAATTCTGTTGCTCCATTTATTACAAACAGCAAAGGGATTTCATGAATATACAGGTAAGAACAAAAACAATAGTTTCAATTCACGATGAACTTCTGGTTCAATTTTGCTATTCCGATAAACAAAAATTACACAAGGCGCTTCAAGAACTCTCGCCACTTAATATTCAGGCGCTGAAACATTTGGATGACAATGATTTTTCCGGGAAAGAAAGTTCATCGCTACTTCTCTTCACAGGAAACCGCTCTCTTTCCCGCCTGCTTCTGGTAGGCTTAGGCAATGCGGAAAATTTAACGCTGGAAAAAATTCGCCGTGCCTTTGCACTGGCGGCAAAAAAACTTCAGGCATTAACGCTTGCTTCCGGTTCGCTTCTTCTTTCGTCATTCGTCAATGAAAAATTATTTTCGGATTACGACACGGCTGTTGCCGCAACGGAAGCAATAAAATTATCTCTCTATAAGTTCGATAAATACATTACCAAAGAGAAAAAAGATTCTCCGATTTCGCAAATAACATTTGTTCATAAAAATATTATTTCGCAACCTTTTCAGAACGGCATTCGCGACGGAATAATTCTTGCAGATGCGTCTATCCATGCACGGAATTTGTGTAATGCGCCGGGAAATGAAATTTATCCTGAAACGCTGGCGAAAAACGCACAAGCGCTCGGCAGGCAGTTGAAATTTTCCGTAATGGTTTTCGGCAGACAGAAAATACAGCAGCTCGGCATGGGCGGAATCATCGGCGTAAGCAAAGGAAGCGAAAAAGAGCCGCGATTTATTATTCTGGAATACGGAAAAAAATTTCAGAAAAAAGGAACCGTCGCGCTCGTCGGTAAAGGCGTTACGTTTGACACGGGCGGAATTTCCATAAAACCCGCGGCAAGCATGGCGGAAATGAAAATGGATATGAGCGGAGCGGCAGCTGTAATAGGCACCTTTCATGCTGCGGCGAAACTAAAACTACAAAAACATCTCATCGGTTTAATTCCTTCCGTGGAAAATATGCCAAGCGGAACGGCGGTGAAGCCGGGCGATATTATTCGCCACTATAACGGAAAAACCTCTGAAGTTGATAATACCGATGCAGAAGGAAGATTAATTCTCGCCGATGCGCTTTCGTATGCTGAAAAATTTCATCCTGAACTGGTGATTGACCTTGCAACACTTACCGGCGCGGTAGTGGTGGCGCTGGGACATTATGCAACAGGAATGATGGGCAACGACGACGCAACGATGAGCGCGCTGAAAATTGCCGGTGAAAAAACGTATGAGCGTGTGTGGCAGCTTCCCTTGTTTGATGAATACGAAAAATTAATTAAGAGCGATGTTGCGGATGTAAAAAATACCGGCGGACGCTGGGGCGGCGCAATTACCGCAGGGTGGTTTTTGAAAAAATTTATCGGTAAATACAAATGGGTGCATTTGGATATTGCGGGAACGGCAATTTTAGAATCCGACCAAGAATATACGCCGCGCGGCGGTTCCGGTGTTGGCGTGAGATTGCTGGCGGAATTTTTAAAAAACTGGAAATAAGGAAATTTCTCGCAAAGACACAAAGGTGCAAAGACAAATTATGAATATTTTTCTAAAAATAATTTTTGTTTTATCATCTGTTATTTTGTTGAACGGATGCTTTAGTTTGCGAAGTGCAGAAGGATTATCGGAAGGAGAACTGAATGTGAACTATATTGTGCCACTTGCATTTTCAGCGCGTTATGGAATTACCGATAATGTTGAAACGCGATTGATGCAGATAGGCGAAGCAACAACAT
>JACFMZ010000127.1 GCA_019455105.1 Bacteroidota bacterium
AAAGATAGACATAATTGCCGGCGTTAGAAAAAGTCCGATGAGAAATGCTTTTGTTTTAACTTTTTCTATGAATTCCCATTTTGCTACTGCAAGCACTTTACTCATTGGCTTCCTCCCTGTGTCGTCCTCAATTCTTTCTCTGCAGATTTTCTCTCTTTTAGATAACGGAAAATTGAAACACCCAGCACCGCCGCCCCAACAGCAATCAATGTCCAATCCGCTTGATTATTTTTAAGTATTGTAACAACCACAAAAAAAGAAAAAAGCACCGCTGCCAAAACTGAAAACATTGCTCTCTTCACTTTGGGATGCTGAGAAAGAAGCGGCGCAGGCGTTGCGTTCTTTTTTTCTCTTTCTAATTGTGCATTCTCTTTACCGTTTTCCGGTACGCCGGCAATTTCAAGAAAGATTGAATTCAGCGACGGCTCCATATATTCAAATTTTCGTAAATCTAATTTCGATGCAAGAGCATGAAGCACTTCTTGAGAATGAATCTGTCCGTTCAAAATAATCTCAGCATAGTTTTCATACACGGTCGCCTCTTTAACAAACGGAAGCGATTTAATAAATTCGCCATTTCCTTCATACTCAATGTGCAGAGAATTTGTTCCGAATTTTTGCTTAATGGTTTTCAACGTCCCTTCCAGAACAATCTTTCCGCGGTTAATCATACAGATTTCATCACACAATTTTTCTGCGGATTCCATTTGATGCGTTGAAAAAATGACTGCCTTTCCCTGCACTTTCAATTCCTGAAAAATATCTTTCATCACAATTTGATTGACCGGATCGAGACCGGAAAACGGTTCATCCAGCACTATCAGCGAAGGATTATGAAGAATTGAAATAATGAATTGAACTTTCTGCTGATTCCCTTTCGACAGCTCTTCGGTCTTCCGTTTCGCGTAGGCGCTGAGTTCAAATTTTCCGAGCCATTCCATGCCTAATTTCTTTGCCTGATGGCTTTCGATGCCGCGCAGAGAGGCAAAATACATTATGGTATCCAGCACGCCGTTTTTACGGTACAGTCCGCGCTCTTCCGGCAGGTAGCCGATGGCATTTCGTATCTCCGGAGAAAATGGTTTCCCGTCGTACAAAATTGTTCCCGAATCCGGCTTAATAATATTCAACAACATTCTAATGGTGGTGCTTTTTCCCGCGCCATTCGGGCCGATTAACCCGAATATTTTCCCGGGAGTAATAGTTAACGAAACATCATCAACGGCAACAACCGTTGTAAATTGTTTTCGTAAATGTTCAGTGTGAACGTTCATTCAACCTCAAAATTTTTACAAAAATTATTCGTTTTACTTTCTGTGAAATGTAAAGACCAAGAAAAAATACTGTTACGGCGTTAAACGGTAAATCATTCTTGGAAACGGAATTGTTTCTCTCACATGATCAAGCCCGCAAATCCACGAAACAGTCCGTTCAACACCAAGGCCGAAGCCTGCGTGCGGCACCGAGCCATAGCGGCGCAGATCGAGATACCATTCAAAAGCTTCCTGCGGCAGATTATGTTCTTGTAATCGCTGCAGCAGCAAATCCATATCATCTTCGCGCTGGCTTCCGCCGATTATTTCTCCGTATCCTTCCGGCGCCAAAACATCAACCGCAAGCGCAAGTTTAGGATTGTTGGGATCACGTTTCATGTAAAATGCTTTTATTGCCGAAGGATAACGATGCACCATCACCGGGCGGTCAAATTGTTCGGAGATAATTGTTTCATCAGTTCCGCCGAAATCATTTCCCCATTCAAAGGGCATCCCTTTCGAATGCAGAATTTCCACCGCTTCATCATACGAAATTCTCGGCAGAGGATGTTTTACATTCTCTAAATATTTTGTGTTCCGCTCCAGTATTTTCAGTTCCGGCATACGGTTTTTTAAAACATTTGTTACAATATGAACAAGAAAATCTTCGGCTAAATCCATATCATCATTTAAATCATTGAAGGCAACTTCCGGTTCCACCATCCAAAATTCGGTGAGGTGTCTTCGTGTTTTAGATTTTTCTGCGCGGAAGGTTGGACCGAAGACATACACTTTGCCGAACGCCATTGCTCCGGCTTCGCTGTATAATTGTCCCGATTGAGAAAGATAGGCTTTACCGAGATCAAAATATTCTGTTTCAAAAAGCGTTGAAGTTCCTTCACAGGCGGCGGGAGTAAAAATCGGCGCATCAATAAGCGTAAATCCCCGTCCGTCAAAAAATTCACGAATGCTGCGAATGATTTCATGCCGGATTCTCATAATGGCATGCTGGCGTGAAGACCGAAGCCATAAGTGTCTGCGGTCAGCAAGAAATTCAACGCCGTGTTCTTTCGGAGTAATAGGATATTCCTGCGCCAGAGAAATTATTTCTACATTGGTCACATCCATTTCGTAGCCGCCGGGTGCGCGCTGTTCTGCCCGAATAGTTCCGCTCATTTTAAATGCAGATTCCTGTGTCAGCGTATCGCACAACGCAAAAAGTTCCTCGCCGACGACTGCTTTCACTACAACGCCCTGGCAAATTCCGGTTCCATCCCGCAGTAAAAGAAATTTTATTTTTCCGCTCGACCGGCTGTTATATAACCAGCCCTGTAACGTTACGTTTTCTCCAACATGTTTTGAGAGATCTTCAATATACACTTTTGTTGCCATACTCTTTCCTTCTAAGTTTGAGAATTTTTATGATGAAAATATACGAAACATTCATTACTCATCAAAAATGAAAAATCCCGCTTGAAGCGGGATTTTTGTTCAGCTCATTGCCAGCATTCGCTCAATCGGAATCCTTGCCCGGTCCATCAACTCCGTGCTCATTTCAATCCGCGGAGTCATATTTTTCATGCAGAGATAAAGTTTTTCCAGCGTATTTCGTTTCATATGCGGGCATTCATTACAGGCGCAGTTGGCATCCGGCGGCAGCGCGAGAAATGTTTTTCCGGTGGTCGTCTTTTCCATCTGATGCATGATGCCGACTTCCGTGCCGACGATAAATTTTTTCTTCGGAGAATTCTGCACATACTTAATTAACATGCTTGTTGAACCGACAAAATCCGCATGCTGCAAAATAACATCTTCGCATTCAGGATGAGCGATAAGTTCAGCATCGGGATGTTCGACTTGTAACGCAATAAGTTTTCTTTCGCTGAATGTCTCGTGAACAATGCAGCTTCCGTTCCACAGCAGCATATCGCGTCCCGTTTTCTTCCGGATATAATTTCCTAAATTTTTATCCGGCGAAAAAAGAATCGGTTGATCCTGCGGAAGCTGCGAAATAATTTTTTCGGCGCTGCTGGAAGTACAGATAATATCGCTTAACGCTTTTACTTCCGCACTGCAGTTTATATACGTAATGGCGTAATGATTCGGATGCTCTTCCCTGAATTTCTTAAATGCCGGCGCCGGACAGCCGTCTGCCAGCGAGCATCCCGCTTCAAGATCCGGAAGCAATACTGTTTTAGAGGGATTCAAAATCTTTGCCGTCTCCGCCATAAAATGCACACCGGAAAAAACAATCACATCCGCATCGGCGGCTTTTGCTTTTCGTGCTAGCTCCAAACTGTCTCCCACAAAATCCGCAAGATCTTGAATTTCAGATTCCTGATAATAGTGTGCGAGAATAACAGCATTCATTTCTTTCTTCATTCGAAGAACTTCTCGTTCGTAATCAACGGCATTCATAACACCCTCAAAATTTTTTTACGTTTTTCTTTATCCCAATTGTTTTTTTACTGCTTCTTGTGCCATTGCAACGGTAATCGAAGTAATACGATGATCTTCTGCCCGTACAGCAATGTGGCGCGGATGTGGCGGCTTCCAGACAGCAGGGTCGTTCAAACTGTGAAATGAAACGGTCGGAACCCTCATTGCCGACGCAATGTGTAACGTTCCGGTATCATTGCAGAGAAATACATTCAAATGTTTCATAAACGCCGCCGCTACCCGCAGTTTCATAATCGGCGCGGAGATTACCGGATATCGTAATAATGATAACAAATATTCCCGTGATTCGGTTTCATTCGGACCGATGATTAAAATAATTTCGGCAGAATATTTTTCCTTCATCCAATTAATCAGCTCTGCAAGTTTTTCAAGCGGAAATCGCCTCGTTGTATCCAGCGTACCGAAATGAACGCCGATAACTTTCTTCCCTTTCGGAACCGCCATGGCAAGAAAAATATTTTCTGCTTCAATCCGTTCTCGATTGGTAACGGCAAGATCATATTCAAACCCGTCCGGCGCTGCGCCAAGAACAGAAACAATATCCAAATTGTGTTCAATTTCCGTCTGTAATTTTTCCGAACGATGCGAGAGAACAGTATAAATCAATTCGGAATCGTTTTTCTCCTTCGGCAGGTGATCGGGTCCCACAATATATTTTGCTTTTGAAAGAAGCGCAATAACATCAGAAGAAGTTGAACGGGAAATTGTATTTAAAACAATCGTGCAATCAAATCCGCCGGAAGAGCGAAGCCGTCTCCAAAAATGAACGAGCCGGGAAATATTCCATCGCTTTAACTTTTCGTAAAAAATAATAACTTCATCAACATTCGGATTGTTCAGCATAACCGGAGCGGTGTATTCGCGGACGACAACAGCAATAAAAGCATACGGAAATTTTTTACGAAGCGCGTGGAGTGCCGGTGTAGTAATTAATAAATCGCCGAGCTGATCGTGCTGGCGGATGACAAGAATTTTTTTGAATGACTCTATCGGAATTTCCTGCGGCGTGAAAAATCCGGACGGGCGAAACAGCGCTGCCAGCCGAAGCAGAAAGCGTTTCAAAGATTTTTCGAACGACGCCATACCTTATTTCTTTTCATCGACTTCTTCGTAATCAACATCTTCAACATTGCCGTAGAAAATGGAACTCTGTTGCGCGCGCGGAGGAACGGAGGACTGTTTCTTGCTGAATAACTTTCTCAGGGAAAAAAGCACCGCGCCGAGAAGCTTTGCAAAGAAATACGAAACAATAATCCAAAAGATAAACCGTACCATAATTATTTCTGCACTTTTGGGTTGTAATATTCTACCGGAGCTTTATCCGTGCGGAGAATCTGTTCGAGAAGCTCTTCAAACTGGTCGGGGTTTGCCACAAAATCAATTTCTGTGGAATTAATAATCAGCAGCGGCGCGGATTTGTAACGGAAGAAAAAATAATTATACGCTTCGTTCAAATCTTTAATATACTCTTCCGGCATATTTTCTTCGTATTCTCTTCCTCGTTTTTTTATGTTGGACATTAACCGCGGAATGCCCGACTGTAAATACACCACAAGATCAGGGACCGGAATATTTTTTTCGATGGAGGTGATTAACGTTTCATACAGCTTCAGCTCGTCATCCTGAAGCGTTAAGTACGCAAATATTTTATCTTTATCGAAAATATAATCAGTGATAAGATATTTATGAAACAAATCCGTTTGAAATAATTCCTGTTGCTGCTTGTAACGGTTGAGCAGAAAAAATATCTGCGTTTGAAACGCATACCGGTCGGCATCTTCGTAAAATTTTGGAAGAAACGGATTCTCTTCAAATCGCTCGAGAACTAATTTTGCCTGAAGCCGTTCGGTCAGCATGCGGGCAAGCGTTGTTTTTCCCGCGCCGATGACTCCTTCAATGGCAATATACTGTATGTCAGCAGGTCGTTCGGACAAAGAATTCTTTCAGTTGAGTTTTAAATTGTTCGGTATCGGCTTCCGATTTTTTTACGTCATGCCGATCGGGACATTCGGCGAATATTTCATTTATGGTTTTTTTGAAAATCGGGTGAACCGCTTCGCCGCCGATTTCACAGAACGGAACAAGAACAAATTTCCGCCGCGAAATTTCCGCGTGAGGAATGTTCAATATTCCGTTCGTAATAATTTCATCGCCGCACAAAAGAAGGTCGATATCAATTTCCCGCGGACCCCACTGCACGCTTTTTGTTCTGCCGATCCGCCGTTCTATCTCTTTGGTGTGGGCGTGAAACAAAACTATCTCTTCGCTGCTCTCGACTTCTACAACACAGTTTAAAAATTGATTCTGCGGAACATTGCCGACCGGTTCGGTTTCATAAATGCTTGAAACAGCGGTAAGCACCGTTTTCGGAAGATGTGCCAGCTCCGTTACCGCTTCGCACAAATAGTTTAAGCGATTGCCGACATTCGAACCAAGTCCGAGATAAATTTTTTTGGTATTCATGGTTTCGTCCGATCGGCAACAATTTCAACTTCCACCGTATCAAGAATGCCGTGCACCGGCGCGCTCGGTTTCCGAACGCGAATAACGGCAGATTCAACGAGAGAAAATTTTTCTAAAATTCTTTCGCCTATGGTGTGCGCCAGCGCTTCAATTAAATAATATTTCTTTTCGGTAACTACTTCTTTCATCAACGCGTAAACTTTTTCGTAATTTACGGTAAATGCCAGTTGATCGGTCTTACGCGCTTCCGTCAAACGGCAATGCAGTTCCACATCAACTTCAAATTTTGCGCCGATGTTTTGTTCATCCTGCAGCACGCCGTGATAGGCGTAGAAGACGGCGTTCTGAAGTTTTATAATATCGAGTTTTTTTTGTGCCACGTAAAAATATATGCAATCTCGCTGTTGAATGTCAATGAAATTAGATTTTTTCCAGCGCAGTATTCAATCGGCGAAGCACCGTTTCTTTTCCCAATGTTTCCGCCATATGAAATAATGAAGGACCGTTCGTTACTCCCGAAATTGCCAGACGCATCGGATGAATAAGTTTTCCGGCGCCGATTCCGTATTGCTCTGCTGTTGCGCGCAATGTTTGTTCAATAGAGGACGCATCAAAAACCTGCAGCGCGGAAAGTTTTTCCATTAAGGTGCGAAGATGATTCGGCGTTTCGGCTTTCCAATTTTTTGCTTTTCCGCTTTCATCATACGTAACAGGGGCGGCAAAAAAATACGGACAGCTGTCGACAAAATCTGGAAGAAGCACCACGCGTTCCTTCATTAACTCTATCACCTGTTTCAAATAGTCCGGCGATGAGTACGAAATTCCTTTTTCTTCGGCAATTTTTTTTACCAACGGCAGCAGTTGTTCCGCGCTTTGTAATTTAATATGCTGCTGATTATACCAATTTAGTTTTTCAATATTAAAAACCGCGCCGGTCTTACCGACCCGTTCCAGCGAAAATTCGTTTATCAATTCCTGCAGCGAGAAAATTTCCCGCTCGCCGCCGGGATTCCAGCCGAGAAAGGCAATAAAATTTATCAGCGCTTCTTTCAAATATCCTTTCGCGCGGTAATCTTCAACGGCAACATCTCCCTGACGCTTGCTTAATTTCGATTTATCGGGATTGAGCAGAAGCGGAAGATGAGCAAATTTCGGAAGCTCCCAGCCGAACGCGCGATAGAGCAAAATATGCTTCGGCGTGCTGGGAAGCCATTCTTCGCCGCGGATAACGTGCGTAATTCCCATGGAGTAATCATCAACCACAACCGCAAGATGGTACGTCGGAAAGCCGTCCGACTTTAA
>JACFMZ010000128.1 GCA_019455105.1 Bacteroidota bacterium
GAAACTTGTGTATTCACTGAAGAGTCAGATGTCCATTGAGCATATAGTGAAATAGATAAAAACAATAATAAAAAAATATATTTCATTTCACCTCATTTTTGCGACCTACTACTTTATTTTTACCTTCTTCATCCAATAAAATCCTTACAGACGGCGTATATTTGTCGTCGTATTGTCCGTTTCTCACTGCCCAAAGAAAAGCAATAAGAAATCCGGCGGCAATGGTAAAGCTGCAGGCAATAAGCAGAATGATAATATCCACTACAGTAACCCCTTTCTTTTCGCAAAATATTTTGCTGCCGTTGTGGTGAAGATAACAATTGTAATTGAACTTAACGGCATTAATATTGCCGCTACAACAGGAGAAAGAATCCCCTGCACGGCAAAATATAATCCGAAAATATTATAAAGAAATGAGAAGATAAAACTTGCGATGACAATTTTTCTGCTTGAACGGGCGGCATGTAAAAATTCCGGCAGCCGATGAAATGCCTCACCGGTAAGAATAGCATCGCTTGACGGAGTAAAATGCGCAATATCTTCCGTAACGGCAACGCCGATATTGCTTTGCAGCAGCGCTCCGGCATCGTTCAAACCGTCGCCAAGCATCAACACATTTTCATTCTTTTGCTGTTCTTCCTGTATATATTTTAATTTTTCATCCGGTTTTTTATTGAAAAGCATTGCGGTAGATTCAGGAAAATATCTTTTCAATATCGTCTGCTCTGCGGACGAATCTCCCGAAAGGATGGAAAACGTGTAGTGGGTTGATAACTTTTGAATGATTACAGAAAGATTATTTCTGTATTTACCGGAAATCTTAAAATATCCCTTTACATTTCCGTTACAACTTACATACACGCGGGATTCTAAACTTTCTTGGGCTTTATGTATTCCAAGAAACTTTGCCGAACCGATTTTATATTCCATACCGGCAACCATTCCCTGAATTCCCTTACCGATGATTTCCGTAAAGCTGTCGCGCGACTGGAGAGGCAATTCAATTGACGCAAAGATTGCCCGGCTCATGGGATGAAGCGAATTATTTGTTAATCCTTTAATTGCCGAATATTCTTCTGATGATAATTCGGCACCGATAAAATCTATTTCAGAATTGTTGGCAAGAGTAATCGTACCGGTTTTATCAAAGACTATCTTTGTGATTTTCGCTAACGATTCAACTATCGAAGCATTTTTCAGAAAGAAATTATTTTTTGCAAAAATCCGCATTGTGGTTCCCATAGTAAAGGGCGTTGAAATTGCCAGCGCGCACGGACAGGCGATAATTAAAATTCCGGTAAAAGCGTTCAGCGCCGTTGCAACATCAATACGCATCCAATATAGCGCGGCGGCAAATGCTACGGCAAGAATGACAACGGTAAAGTATTTGCTGACCGTATTGGAAAGCGTTTCTAACTCTCCTTTTTCCTTTGCAGAATGATTGATATTGTTCCACAACTGCATTAAATAACTTTGCGAGACTTCTTTCACTACTTCAAGTTCAATCATTCCTCCCTTCTGTCTTCCTCCGGCATAAACAAGTTCGCCCAATACTTTTTCAACCGGCTTCGATTCACCCGTCACAAAACTGTAATCAATTGCCGCATCGCCGCCGAGCAGCAGAGCATCGGCTGGAATAATTTCATTGTTATGAATAAGAAGCTTATCGCCCTGCCGCAACGTTGTAACAGGAATGGTTGTCTGCATTCCGTTCTTCTTTACGGTTACGGCAATAGGAAAATACGATTTGTAATTTCGCTCAAAATTCAGCCGGTCGTATGTTTTTGATTGAAATAATTTTCCCAGCAGAAGGAAAAAAACAAGTCCGGTGAGTGAATCAACGAACCCTGCACCGGTTTGCGTAAGAATTTCGTAAGCGCTTCGCACAAAGAGAATGAAAATTCCCAGTGATACCGGAACGTCGATATTGACTATTTTCTTTTTTACACCGGCATACGCCGATTGAAAAAAACCGAATCCCGAGTAGAAGAAAACCGGAAGAGATAAACCAAGATTAAGAAAAGAAAGCAGGCGCTGCAATGTTCCGTCTTTGGCGGCGCCGAGATATTCCGGAAAACTAAAGAGCATTGCATTCCCGAAACAAAAACCGGCAATTCCAATTTTGTAATACAGCGATCGTGTTTGCTCGCTTGCGACTTTCTGTTCTATGGCGTCAAGCTGTAATTCTGGTTCGTAGCCGAGCGATGTAAGAAGCACCACAATATTTTTCAGCGTGGTTTTTTGCGGATGAAAATTTACGACTATTGATTTTTTTAAGAATTCCACGCGGGAAGAAATTATACCGCGGTCAATCTTGTGTAAATTTTCCAGAAGCCAGAGACAGGAACTGCAATGAATAGAAGGAACTATAAACTGCACCGATGCGTACGACTCATCGTAAAATTTAAAAAGCTTATGTTGAATGGTGTTGTCATCCAGATAGTCAAAGCGCGAAGCGATGAGTTCGGGAGGCGAAATGCCCGGCATCTGTTCGATATTGTAATAGCGGCAGAGATTATTCTGTTCTAATATTTCATATACAGTTTTGCAGCCGTTGCAGCAAAAATGTTTTTTATCATGAATAATGTCATCGCTGCGGATTTCATCACCGCAATGAAAACAGTGCAATATCACTGCTGCCGATATTGAGCTTTCACTCATAGATAGCTTGCCCGCCCTCAATCTGAACGAAAATGAACTATTAACAAATCAACTCTCGTTGATTAAAATGCCGGAATAGTGCAGAAGAAAATATTCCGATAAAACTCAATACAATACCACTTCAGGAACAAAGGGAATAATTCCTTTTTCGTGTCCTAATTTAAAAAGAAGATCCAGCGCTTGCTTCCCTTTTTCTCCCATATCAATGGTCAGTTCGCTGACATACATTTTAACAAATTTTGAACCGAGCTGATAATCAATTCCTCTTCCCCATTTCATTGCATAAGGAATTGATTCCTCCTGATGCGTATAACCGTAATGAATACTTTCTTTCAATCCCGTAGATAATTTTCGCGCAAGATCTTCACCGAGATCTTTCCGCACTACATCAAGACCGAGCGGCAACGGAAGACCGTTGGTGCGTTTTTCCCAAAACTCGCCGAAATCTAAAATTTTAGTAAATCCTTCGCTTTGATACGTCAATTGTCCTTCATGAATAAGCAAGCCCGCATCAAATTCGCCCGAATTGACCCGATCCATAATTTGGTCGAACGGAATATCAACATTGGAAATTCCGTTTGTAAAAGTTTTAAATAACAACGTTGCAGTAGTGTACACTCCCGGCGTAGCAACGGTCTTCCCGATTAACTCTTCGAGTGTTTTATATTTTTTTGATACAATAACCGGACCGTATCCTTCCCCCATACTTGCTCCCGTTGCCATAATCCAATACTTATCCGCAACGTACGGAAACGCATGTGCCGAAATCGCCGTTACTTCCAATTCGCCTTTTAACGCGCGCATGTTTAAGGTTTGAATATCTTCAAGTTGATGGGCTATGGTAATTCCTTCAAGTTTAACTTTTTCACTGGCTAAGCCGTAAAACATAAAGGCGTCATCCGGATCGGGACTGTGTCCCACTTTAATAATTCGTTCTGTCATTTGTTATTTTACTCCTGTATAAATTGTTGCAATACCAAATGTCAATCGCTCTTCGGTAACGGAATGAAATCCCGCCTGCTGAAGTTTTTCAAGAAAGGCGTTTCCCTCCGGAAATTTCATTACCGTATCGGGAAGATATTGGTATGCTTCGCGATGTTTGGAAATAAATCTGCCGACAAGGGGCAGAATATATTGAAAATAAAAAAAGTAAATCTGTTTAAAGGGAAAAGCATTCGGTTTAGAAAACTCAAGCACGCAAATCATTCCTTCATTACGCACAACGCGGTGCATTTCGCTTAATCCTTTTTCGAGATTTTCAAAATTCCTGGCGCCGAACGCAACCATTGCAGCATCAAAATAACCCGTTTCGTATTGTATCTGTTCCGCCTCTCCTGCTTCAAGCCGGATTTTCTGGGTTAACTTCTTTTCGGCTATTTTTTTTCTACCGATGTTCAGCATTGATTCGGAAATATCCAAGCCAACCACTTCATCGGGGTTGATTTTTAACGAAGCAATCGCCAGATCGGCAGTTCCGGTTGCAATATCTAAAATTCTTTTCGGTTTTATCTTTTGAAGTTTTGCAATTGCTCTTTTTCGCCAATAAAAATCTATCCCTCCGCTGAGCAGATGGTTTAAAAGATCATAACGCGTGGCAATTGAATCAAATAAGGATCGGACGTAAACTTTCTGCATGAACTAAAATTTTAATAAATATACAAAAACTGAACGGGACATCCAATGAATTACTCATCGTTATTAATACCAGATTGTCTCATTCTTTTCTTTTTAGAATGTATTTTTTTTTCTTCCAACCGTCGGATGGAAGAAGCTTTTGTCGGCGTGGTTTCCTCCCGATAAATTTCCGGTATTGCGGCGCGCTGTAAAAGTTTTTGAAATTTTTCAACAGCAAGCTGTTTATTTTTCCATTGACTGCGCGCCTGTTGAGAGGTTATTCGTATCGTTCCGCTGCGGTCAATTTTATTTTTTAATTTTTCCGAAAGATTAACGGCAGGAAAATACTTTTGTAATTCCTGAATTGAACAGAGCAGTTCTACTTTTGTTTCCACTTTGTTCACGTTCTGCCCTCCCTTGCCGCCGCTTCTGGAAAATTTAAACTTTAAAAGTGAAAACGGTATGGTAATTTCAGACGATATTTCTAAATATTCAGACATAAAAAAACCGCCGACAGTGCGGCGGTTGAAATGAGAAGGAAAGATTTTATTAATCGTTAATGCCGCCGTTATATTCAACAATATCCTCGCCGCCATCCACACCAATGGTATTACCGGTAATGTAATAGGAATCATCATGCGACAATAATGAAATTGCTTTTGCCACCGCCTGAGGAGTTGTTAACGTGCCGGACGGGTTTTTCCCCTTTGCAAGATTTATCATTCTTGCCGCTGATGGAATTTTGCGAAGTGCAGCAGTATCGGTTACTCCGGCCATAATTGCGTTGCAGGTTACTCCGTACGTTCCCAATTCCAAGGCTAACTGCCGAATGTAAGATTCGGATGCGGCTTTCGCAGCGGAGACTGCGCCGTAATCGGGAAATTGTGAATGCCCGCCGGAGCTTGTCATAGTATAAATCCGGCTCCCTTTTTTGAAAAATCCTTTATTAAAAATTGCCTGTGACCAGTACACAAGGGCGTTTGCCATAACGTCAATGGTCATTTCAATCTGTGCCTGTGTTAATTGGTTTTTCGGGTCGGGAGAAATAAACGGTTTTAAAGAACCGAACGCCAAAGAATGCATCAGCACTTTTACGCGAGAATTGGGGGAAGTGAATTCTTTGCCGAGCGTTTCCAACACTTCATTTCGCTTTTCGGAATCGGAAGCGTTAATGTTAAAGAACATAGCTTTCACGCCGTGCGATTCACATTCTGCTTTTACATTTTCAGCATTTTGAATTGTTGCCGCTCGATCTAAATGAACGCCGCAGATATTCATTCCGTGGCGCGCTAATTCAACGGCAGTGGCGCCGCCGAATCCGCTTGATGCACCTAAAATAACTGCCCAATCGGTATTATTAAAACGGTAATCTGACACAGTTAACCTCTCTTAATTAAAATGACAGAGAAAAATATAAAATTTTTCAATGAAATCAAACTATTCCACCGTAACGCTTTTTGCCAGATTTCTGGGCTGATCGACATTGCAGCCTCGTTTTACCGCTATATAGTAAGCAAGAAGCTGCAACGGAAGCACATTTAAAATCGGCGAAAGAAAATCCATAGTGTATGGAACCCGAAGGACATAATCCGCCAGAGAGGATATCTGCGTATCTTCAAAATTTGCCACCGCAATAACTTTTCCTCTTCTCGCTTTAACTTCCTGAATGTTGGAAAGAATTTTTTCGTAGGTGCTGTCTTTTGTAGCAATAACAACCACCGGCATATTTTCATCAATCAAGGCAATCGGTCCGTGCTTCATTTCTGCCGCAGGATATCCTTCCGCATGAATATAAGAAATTTCTTTCAGCTTCAATGCCCCTTCCAGCGCAACAGGAAAATTATATCCTCTGCCGAGATATAAAAAGTTTGCTGCATCGGAAAATTCTTCGGCAATGGCTTCAACGGTTGAAGTATCTTTCAACAGCTGTTCAACTTTTTCCGGAAGTTCGAGTAATGCTTTACAGATTTCTTTTCCCTGCTCAGCGGACATGCCGCGCTGTCTGGCAATTAACAGCGTTATCAGCGAAAGAACAACAAGCTGCGAAGTGAATGCTTTTGTTGACGCCACGCCGATTTCCGGACCGGCGTGAATATATACTCCGCTCTGGCTTTCACGCGCAATAGTGCTTCCAACGACATTGCAGATTCCAAGCACAGATGCCCCTTTACGTTTTGCTTCCCGCAAAGCGGCAAGTGTATCTGCTGTTTCTCCGCTCTGTGAAATTGAAAAAAGAACATCCGTCGGTGTAATAATCGGATTCCGGTAACGAAATTCAGAGGCGTATTCCACTTCAACAGGAACTTTTCCGTATTGCTCCATCATATACTCGCCGACAAGACCGGCATGCCACGAGGTACCGCACGCAGTAAGAATAACCCGCTGAGTGTTTTCAAGAAGAAGCATCACATCGCCTAATCCGGATAATTTTGCATTTCCTTCTTCAAGCAAAACTCTTCCGCGCATGGCATTACGAATGGTCTCCGGCTGTTCCATAATTTCTTTCAGCATAAAATGGTCGTAGCCGCTTCGCTCAATTTCTTCAAGATCAAACGTTACTTCCTGCACAATTTTTATTCTTTCATGATTGTCAATTGTTTTTGTTTCAAATTTTTCTTTTGTCAGTACGGCAATTTCACCGTCTTCCAAATAAACAACCTGGCGTGTGTATTGAATAATTGCCGCCGCATCGGAAGCAACAAAATGTTCACCTTCACCGATACCGATAATCAGCGGACTTCCCTTTCGCGCAGCAATGATTTTCTCCGGCTCAAGAGACGAAAGAACTGCAATTCCGTATGTCCCTTCCACCTGACGGAGCGCAAGACGAACTGCCGTTTCAAGATCTCCGGAATATTTTTTCATTTCTGTAATTAAGTGTGCAAGCACTTCCGTATCGGTAGCTGAAATAAAATGACAGCCGTTTTGTTCAAGACGCTTGCGGATAGCATAATAATTTTCTATGAT
>JACFMZ010000129.1 GCA_019455105.1 Bacteroidota bacterium
ATTGATGAGCGTTGCCGCATCGGAGGTATTTAAGAATCCATCATCAAAGGCGCTTCCTGTTTTATCATAAACATTTATTGCATTCTTTGTATTTAACACGTTGAGAACCTGCACATAAATATTTAAATCAAACCGATCAATACTGACTGTTTTATCGAGCTTGAGATCAATATTATAAACCCACGGAGTTACTGATGAGTTAATTGGTCCAAACGGACGTCTGCCGCGCGTATCACCGGAACCAATCGGGGTCAGTCCGCCGGTCCATGCAGAAGATTGACCTAAACCCTGCCATGTTGCATACGTGAACGGATGACCGCTGTTAAAGGTAAAGATTGCGTTCAATCCTAATTGTTCTAAAATTGCTCCGCCGTCTCCTTTGTCAAACCGGTAATCAAGAATAATGGAACCTCTGTGTTTTTGATTATAATCTAACGGAATAAGAACGGTCGGAACATTTCCGTTTACTTCGGTAGAACCAACGCCGCTGTTTGAAAGCGAGTTTGTTCCTTGAGCTGAAGAATAGGTGTAATTGACTGTTGCGCTCACTCTTTCAACTCTTCTCATTTTCAAGCTTAATTCTAAACCACTCGTGGTTGAAAAGTCTTGGTTTGCAAAAACATTATATTTGCTTCTCAGAGCGCCCGGAGCCGTATTTACAACCGCATACTGTAATTGACCTTTGATATCTTTGTAGAACAAGGTCGCATCGAATGCCGCAAAATCAGTAAACTGGTGAGAGAATCCGATTTCATATTGCGTTGTTCTAATCGGCTGCGGATTATAAGCAATCGGGTTTGTAAATAAGTTTGCCGCCTGAACTTGTTGAACCGCAGAATAGACTCCTCGGTATGCCTGATCTAAGGAAGGAGACTGCACAAATTTACCAAATTCTAAATGGAATACTGTCTGATCGGTAACCGGGAAAGCAAATCCGAGTCTCGGCGAAATATAATCAAACACATCTCCTTTTTTATACACGGAATCAGGAATTGTGTGATTATTACTATTGATAATCGGAAGTTTCGGATTATTCCACTGCCAGCTGTCCATATCAATAAAATCATACCGTAAACCGGCATTAATAATAAGGTCGCTGACTTCAAAACGATCGGTGATATAGCCTGAAACAAAAAGCGGATTCTTGGGAGCGAATGCGCCGTCGGAACTTGACGTTTCATTTCCAAAAACATCGAATCCATAGTTATTAAAGTTTGCAAACAACGAGCTTCCAATTAACACCTTCATTGAATCTCGTGCAAGATCAGGATTGTTCCTTAACGTTGACAAAAGATTTGCCGGACCGCCGTTGCTCCAACGTCTCACCGTCCAATACTGAAAACTTCCGCCGATTTTTAATGAATGTTTCTCCACTTGACCGGTATAGGCAAGCGTAGCATTCAAATAATTATTTTGGTCCTTAAGAAATCCGGATAAGTTTGTTCCCGGTCTATCAAAGGGAAATCCATAAAAGTCATAGCTGGGAGGTCCTGCATAATAGCTTTGATATTTCCATCCCTGTTTTGCAGCAGCGATGCTGTCGCTATATAAAAGAAAATTATCTTGAAACACCGGATCAAAATTTTTACCGCGATAATCAAAATAGCTGACATTAGCATCAATAAATGAATTAACACCAAACAGATAGGTGCCTTTTAAATTCAATAATAATGTCGACACATTTGATTTTGTCAACCGGTCTGAGTTAAATAAATCAATAATATCACTTGTGCCTTGGCTGACACTCCAAGTATAGGCGCCTGCCAATCTTAACAGAAGCGGATTATTGTCAAAAAGAACCGTTCCATTGACTGTGTATCTATTTCTTGAGTTGCCGGGAATATTTGCAGCATCCCACACGAGATACTGATAATCCGTTTTTGAACCGCCGTAAACTCCGGTATCATATACCTTTGTTGTTGCCAGAGGAGCGCCGTCGGAAAACTTTTCCGGATTTGCATCGAAGAATTTTCTGCTGTCTCTACTGAAAGCATTTTCACCCGATAAAAAGAGTTTTAATTTATCGCTCAGCAGCGGTCCGCTGACCGTTACAACGTAATTGGAATATCCTGTAGTATAAGCACCTAAAAACTTTTCACCGGGATAGTTTCCAAAATTATCTGTTTCTGCTCTTACGGAAAATTTATATTGATTCGTTCCTGTTTTAAATTCGGTAGAAACAATACCGGCGTTGGCATTACCAAATTCTGCCGTATAGCCGCCCGCTTGAATAAGAACTTCCTGCAATGCGTCCGGCGTAACCGTAACAAGACTTCCGCCGTTTCTATTTAAAATATTTTTTGTATCGGAACCTTCAACAGTATAACCTGTTTCATCCGGTCGTGAACCGCGGATAAACGTTAAGCCGTTTTGCGTAACAACACCCGCTTGAAGTTGAACAACCGCCGCTAAACTTCTCAGACCGGTATTTTTAATATCTTCAGTACCAACATTACGCAATGCATTGGTTGAAGTTTTCTCAATTAAAGGTCTTTGGGAAACAATAACAACTTCACTGGTTGTTACTCCCGCGGTTTGTAAAGAAAAATTTAACCGTGTTGTTAAACCCGAAGTAATAAGAACTTGATTGATCGTTACTCCTGAATAACCGATGTAAGAAGCTTTAACGCTGTATTGACCGGCTGATAAGTTACTAATGATATATTCACCATTAATATCAGATGCCGCACCCAAGCTTGTTCCTACAACAATTATATTTGCCCCAATCAGGGGTTCGCCTGTCTGCTGATCTACTACCTTACCGGAAATTCTACCCGTTTGAGCAAAGGTAAAAGAGCAGGCAAACAGCATCAAAAATAAAAACTTATAAAATCTGGGGAACATTTTTTCCTCCGTTAATTATTAACTAATTAATTAATCATCAATAAAAACACTACCTTTAAGACTAGCCAGCGTATCGTACACAGCAACGGTGTATCTCCCTTTAGATGCCGCTGTAACAGGAACCGTAACGCTTGTTGTACCGCTGCAAACTATTCTTAACGAATGAGCACCGGTACGAAGCTTCAATGCCTGTTTAGAAGCAGCTCCTGCCCCTACGCCGCCTAAAGAAATAGCGGCTGCGCCGTCAACGCTAACACTATCCAACGTTGCATCAGGTGAGCCATTGAAAAGCGTAACTAATCCGGTATCTGAAAGAAAAAGATTTTTTGCTCCCGGAGAGTCTTTTGTTTGGAAAATATATCTTTGTGCACCGGTATAGACATCATTTTTAGCCGCTGTTCCGACTAAAAATACTCTATATTTGTAATCTGTTGCCAATGCAAACTTATAGGTTTTTGCCGCTGCCGAACCAAATGTTGTGCTCAGCGATTTACTGCCGGAACCAACAGTTAAGAAACCTGTACTGCTTCCCGGCACCTCAGCGCCAAAAGCAGCCGAGCCGAGTGACTTACCATTCATCGTAAGGTTTGCAGCGCCTGCACCGGAGACGAAATTGACTACTTTCAACTGACTTTGATAGTCAACACTCTTCGGTATGGGGTTCACGCTTGTATCAACACACCCCGCAATAAAAACTACTGCACAAATACCTGCTGTCATGAGTAGTCTATATTTCAAAGGTATTCTCATTTTACCTCCTAATAAAAAATGATTTAATTAAGTTGAGAAACATCTATTACGATTTTGACCATTACAATTATCTTCCTGCCCAACATCCATCACAAAAAAAATTTAACCCGTTAAAAAAAGAGAGACAACCTTCATAGCATTCCTCCTGAATTTTACTGATGAACAACTATTGGATTAATTGTATTAACACGACCAAATGAAAAATGTAAAAGAACAAAAATAAAAAAGAGTCTAACCTCTTTTCACAGAAAAGGATAATCTTTGTAAGGATATTACGATCAGTAAGATTTGATTTGTCATCCAGTGCTGCCCTGGCGCCGGATATGTGAGATATGTATAATGTTGTATCAAACAAGCTGATAATAATCCTCTTTTGTGAAAGAACCTTAGATTAACAATGAGAAAGTCTCAAAATAAATTGTCAAAGTCAACCAAATTTTATAGAATATTAAAAATTTTTCTTTTCCTGCAATACTGATATTTTTCAAATTTCAAAAGTTACTTACACATTAAAGGATTATGAGAAGCAAAAAAACATAATACAATTTAAACATTTTATGAAAAGTTTCCACAACATTCGCATTGTCGTTACACCTAAGTTAGTTTTCATAAACGAGAGTGTCAAGACCAACGCAAAAAAAATTATCCCTGTACATTTTCAGCATTATATTAAAGAATCAGTTCGTGTAACATTCCAATCCCTTAAACACCCTGGTCGGCAATATTTTATGTTTACTCACGCCTCATTCATTACTTCAATACACAGCCGTAACGGTTGAGACCGACTGACTTCATTCAAGATAATACTATCGGAAATATGTTATTAAAATAATTTGACGTATTCAACTAAAATCTTACAATTTTAACACTAAAAAAATAAAAGTTGTTTGAGAAAATTACCGTCACAAACAGAGTTTTTTTAGTTAACGGTATAATTTATTTTGTGCCATCATTATGCCAACAATCGTCTTTCCGTCAACAATTTCCCGGCGTTCAATCATTTGCAATATTGTATTCATCGGCAGACGGAGAAGTTGTATTGTCTGCTCACCTTCTTCCAATGCTTGTCCCTGTGCGCTGAGAGAAATATTTTCTGCCAAAAATATATGCAGCACTTCATTGCAAAATCCCGGCGTAGAAAGCATTGCCGTTAATTTCGTCCACTGCCGGCTTTCATACCCTGTTTCTTCCTGCAATTCGCGCTGTGCGCAGTGGAGCGGATCTTCATTGAGATCTAATTTTCCTGCCGGCAATTCTATAACGTTCCCTTTCAACGGATGACGATATTGTTGAATTAACAGCAGAGATCCGTCTGGAAAAAACGGTACCGCAACTGCACCTCCGGGATGTTCCACCACTTCCCGAATCGTTTTTTCCCCGGAAGAATACTCAAGCGTATCAACCGTTAATTGAACGACGCGTCCGCTGTAAATTTTTTCGCTGAGAAGAAGTTTCAAGTTTTTTTTTAGAATACCGAAGTTGAATTTCCCGCTGCGGGAATGGAATTTCAATTTTTTCTTTCAGGAATGTTTCATAGATCTGCACGCGAAGCGATTCTGCCGTGCCGAATCGTTCCTGAAATGATCGCACACGGCAGACAAGCTGAAAATTTAAAGCAGAGTCGCCGAAGCTTGTTAAAAAAACTTCCGGTACCGGCTTTTTAAGTACCGCCGGATGCTGAAGCGCAAGCTGAGTTAAGAGCGCTTTCACTTTTGCCACATCAGTTCCGTAGGCGGCGGCAACATCAACCACCACGCGAATTTCGCCGTGCGGATAATCAAAATTAACCATGCGTGTTTTAATAAGTTCGTTATTCGGCACAATAATTAGATTGTTATCGAAGTCTAAAATTTTTGTGCTGCGCAGCCCTATTTCATAAATATTGCCAATCTCTCCCGTTGGTATTTTTATCCGGTCGCCGATACGAAACGGGCGGTCGAGCATAATAATAAATCCGGAAATCATATTCGAAATTGTTTCCTGTGCCGCCAAACCAATAGCCAATGAGCCGGCGCCGAGTATGGTTAAAATGCTGGTAATGTTTTGTCCGAAGTGATCGAGCGACAGCGCCAGTGCAAATAACACAAGAGCAATGGAAAGGATACGATTCACTAACGGCGCAAGCGTTTTGTTTACTTGCTCGTACTGTTGCGGTGCATTTTCCAAAAGATGCACTGTCAGCATTTTTGTTGTTCGAATAGCGAGCGAGGTAAGAACTAGAATTGTGGCAATGTAAATTGCATGGTTGGAATAGTTGAGAACGGCAACGGCTGCTGTATTTTCCGGCGAGATTCCGTTTTCAACTTCCTGAACGGCAAAATAAATTCCGGCTATTCCGGAAAGAGCGATGATGCGACCGAGAAGAATATCCAGGATCTTGTCGTCAATTTCTGTTTTGGTGAAGGAGATCAGTTTTCTGCCGACCGTTGAGAGAAAAAGTTTCAGCAGTTTTCCTGCCGCCAGACAAAGAACAGCGATGATGATTCCAACAAAAAGATGGAAGAGAATCGATGAATGTCCGCTGAGCGAATACAAATATTCGCGGATAGATTCAATAAACAACTGCATGAAATCTCCTAGGAATTATTTCTGCTTCCCGGTTTCACCGCCGGCGTTCCCTGCGCACAAAGCGGACACGTTTCCGGCTGATAGGTTAACACTTCCATTTCCATGGCAGAATAAAACTTGGCGTCAAACGAGGCGCTGCCGTTGCTTCGGTCAACAATACATCCGACACCGACAAGCGTCGCTTCTGCCTTGCGGACTAATTGTATCACTTCATCCACCGAACCGCCGGTGGTTACCACATCTTCCACAATAAGCACCCGTTCGCCTTTCGATATTTCAAACCCCCGGCGCAGTTTCATTTCAGTCTGTTCCCGCTCGGAGAAAATTGTGCGAACACCGAGCAGCCGCCCGACTTCTGTTCCGACGACGATGCCGCCGATTGCCGGAGAAATAACCAGTTCCACTTCCGCGTATTCAAAATGCTTGGCAATATCCCCCGCTAAAAGGTGTAAGTATTTTGGATACTGCAAAACTTTTGCGCATTGAAAATACTGCGGACTATGCCTGCCGGAGGTTAAAAGGAAATGCCCTTCTAATAAGGCGTGTGTCTCTTTAAATATTTCCAGAATTTGGTCTTTGGGTAATTTCATTAAGCCCTATCGTATTAATAAAAAAAATAATTTCCTGATGGAACCGAGCGGTTACCATTCATCTTCTATTTCTTCCAATTCTTCCCGCATTTCGGATGCAGTTTTGTTGTCGTCAAGTTCAACGGCAATATCGATCCCTTTACGGTAGATTTTTTTTGCTTCATTTGTTTTATTCAACTTGCCGTAGATTTGCCCGAGCTGATGATATGCCGGAATATAATTGGCATCGTGTGTTAACAATGCTTCAAGTTCTTCTATTGCGGTGTGCGGATCGCCCGAATCTTTATATTCCAGCGCCAGTGTATACCGCGACAAAGAGTCTTTCGGATTTTGCGCAATAAGTTCTTTTAACTTGGCTATGCGTTGTTCGCTAGACATAACATTTCCCCTTCGTATTAATAAACTGTTTGTGATATTTTTTTAATTAAAATTTTTTGTTTCGGCAT
>JACFMZ010000130.1 GCA_019455105.1 Bacteroidota bacterium
ATGTAGTTCCGGCAGATTTTGTTACCACGGAGGACGGTTCGGGAATTGTTCACATGGCACCGGCGTATGGTGAAGATGATTATCAAACCTGCCGTAAATTTAATCTGCCCACAATTCATCCCGTAAATAAATCGGGAGAATTTGAAGATGCGGTAACCGATTTTAAAGGAAAATTTGTAAAAGATGCGGACGCAGAAATTATTCAAAATTTGAAAGCGCGGAATATCCTTTACAAAAAAGAACAATATCAGCACAGCTATCCGCACTGCTGGCGCTGTTCCTCGCCTCTGTTGTATTACGCGCGCGATTCGTGGTACATTCGCACCACGCAGTACGCCCAGCGTATGATAGATTTGAATAAAAAAATTAATTGGATTCCCTCCGAAGTCGGCGAAGGGCGGTTTGGAAACTGGCTGGAAGAAAATAAAGACTGGGCATTGTCGCGCGATCGTTATTGGGGAACGCCGCTTCCGATTTGGATTTGCGAGGAATGTAAAAAGCAAAAGTGTATCGGCAGTATTGAAGAATTGAAACAAGGAAATAACGTTCCCGAAAAAATTGATTTACATAAGCCGTTTGTGGACAAAATTACTTTTTCCTGCGAATGCGGCAGTGTTATGAAGCGCACGCCCGAACTGATTGATGTCTGGTTCGATTCCGGTGCTATGCCGTTCGCTCAATGGCACTATCCGTTTGAGAACAAGGAAATTTTTGAAAAATCATATCCTGCAGATTTTATTTCTGAAGGAATTGACCAAACGCGGGGCTGGTTCTATACGCTTCATTCAATCGGCTCTTTTTTATTCAATCAACCGGCTTATAAAAATGTGCTGGTCAACGAATTAATTCTTGATAAGAATGGACAGAAAATGTCCAAATCTAAAGGAAACACCGTTGATCCGTTTATGCTGATTGAAAAATACGGCGCCGATGCAACGCGCTGGTTTTTAGTTTCTAATTCTCCGGTGTGGCGCCCGACGCTGTTCGATGAAGACGGCATTGCGGAAGTTCAGCGAAAATTTTTCAGCACGCTGCTGAACACCTATTCGTTCTTTGCGCTGTATGCGAATATTGATAAATTCGATTTCAGCGAGTCGGCAATTCCCGTAAAAGAACGGGCGGAAATCGATCGATGGATTATTTCTTCGCTGAATAGTTTGGTGAACGCGTATAAGCAGTATATGACCGAATACGATTTAACCAAAGCAGCACGCGCTGTTGCGGATTTTACGCTAGATAATCTTTCAAACTGGTATGTTCGGCGGAACCGACGCCGTTTTTGGAAAAGTGAAAAAGGAAAAGATAAAACCGCGGCGTATCAAACATTGTATGAATGTCTGGTAACACTGGCAAAATTAGCCGCCCCTATTGCTCCGTTTATTGCGGAAGAATTATTTACCAATTTGAACACTGTTTCACGAAAAGAAAATATTCCGTCGGTGCATCTTTCCTCGCTGCCGGATGCCGATGAAAGCGTTATTGACGGCGAATTAGAATTTCGAATGGACCGCGCCATACGAATTGTCGGCATTGTTCGCGCCATGAGAATGAAATCTAATCTTAAAGTACGCCAGCCGCTGAAAAAGATTCTCGTTCCGGTAAACGATGAAGCCGATTACAACAAATTAAAATTGGTGGAAGATGTAATTCTTGAAGAAATTAATGTGAAGGAATTAGACGCAAAAATTAATCAGGATATTATTAAATACATCATTAAGCCGAACTTCAGAGTTCTTGGAAACAAATACGGAAAATTAACTTCAAAAATTGCGAATGAAATTAAAAAATTCACGCCGGAACAAATCAGCCGGATCAACGCGGAAGGGAAAATTGATATTTCGTTTGAAGGAACGCCGTACGTTATTGAATTGGAAGATGTGGAAATTATTGCCGATGAGATTCAGGGCTGGCTGGTTTCTTCAGACGGAAAAGTAACCGTTGCCCTTGATACGGAAATTACTCCGGAATTAAAAACAGAAGGATACGCCCGCGAGTTTGTGAACCGCGTACAGAATCTTCGGAAAGATTCCGGTTTTGAAGTAACCGACAGAATTTCTATTCAGGTTTTCACCGCGGTGCCGGAACTTCGCGCCGCTTTGCAGGAAAAAGAAGAGTATATTAATGCAGAAACATTATCAACACAATTAACATTCGTCAATGAATTTTCCAACGGCGCAGTTCCGCAGCGAGACGACATTGACGGCTTCGAATTTCAACTGATAATCCAAAAACAGTGAGAGGCGTACATGACGAAAGCCATAAAACAGACAGCAAAATCTGCCGTTAAAAAATCTGCATCAAAAAAATCACCGGTAAAAAAGTCGGCGGCAACAAGCGAGAAAAAAGCCGTTGCAAAGAAGAAACCGGCGATTAAAGGGTACGGTCAAAAAGATCTTGAGCATTTTAAGAGAATCATTCTTGAGAAACGAAAAGAAATTCTTGAAGAGCTGCAAATCTTAAAAGAGAGCATGATGGATATTACCACCGGCGAATATGCCAGTGAAAATTCTATGTACTCCACACACATGGAACAGGGAACCGATGCCATGGAACGAGAGAAGACTTTTCTCTTTGCATCGCGCGAAGGAAAATTTTTAAACTATTTGGATGACGCTCTGCGTCGTATCGAAAAAGGAACCTACGGCATCTGCCTTGACTGTATTGAATCGCCGAAATATTTGTGTAAAACCTGTCCGTTAATTCCCAAAGAGCGGCTGGAAGCCGTGCCTCATGCGCAATTGTGCGTAGAGTGTAAGAATTTGAAAAAGGGAATCGTATAAGAATCGGAGCACATTCAGCGTGAAAGTTTTATATGTTTCCCTTGTTATTGTTCTCATTGATCAAATAACAAAATTTCTTGTGAAAGGTTTAGAAATTCCGTTCATAGGCATTGTCCTTCATGGTATGCCTCTCGGTTCTTCAATTCCGGTGCTGGGCGATTTTCTAAAAATTACCTTTATTGAAAATCCGGGAATGGCATTCGGCATTGAAATCGGCGGAAAATTCTTTCTCACATTTTTTTCCATTGTTGCCAGTCTCGGCATTCTTGCCTATTTGTATTATGTTCGGAATGAAAAATTTATTTTCCGGCTGTCGCTGGCGTTTATTCTCGGCGGCGCGATAGGAAATTTAATTGACAGAACATTCTACGGAATATTGTACGGCGAGGGACCGTTATTTTACGGTAAAGTTGTTGATTTTATTGATGTAGATTTTTTTAATATTACTCTCGGAAGTTTTCATCTTTCCCGTTTTTGGATATTTAATATTGCCGATTCTGCGGTAACAATCGGCGTGCTGATGATGCTGTTGTTCCATCGTTCGTTTATAAAAGAGGATGACGGTGTTTCACAATCAATGAACGAAACTTCAACGGTACACAACTCTTCGGATTCAATTTCTTCATAAGCTCAGTTCCGCACAGATACTGTGTTATGAAAAACCATATCGAAATTCATATTCCCGCCGGACAAAAAAAAGAACGGATTGATGTCTATCTTACCAGCCATATTGAAAACGCTACGCGCAGCAAAGTTCAGGAAGCAATAAAAAACGGCGAAGTGTTCGTGAACGGCAAAACCGTAAAAGTCAGTTATATGCTTTTGCCGAACGATATTGTTGCGGTTGAATTGCGCCGTCCCGATCCGCCGAAGGTTGAAGCGGAAAACATTCCGCTGGAAATTGTTTATGAAGATGATTTTCTCTTAGTGGTGAATAAACCGGCAGGGATGGTAACGCATCCTGCGTATAAAAATTATTCGGGAACGCTGGTGAATGCGCTGCTGCATCATTCCGAAAAACTTTCTGCCTTCCATGCCGAAGAAGATGATGAATTTGAAATTTCCCGACCCGGCATTGTGCATCGTTTGGATAAAGATACCAGCGGACTTCTTGTTGTGGCAAAAGATGAAACGACGCATCAACAATTAGCGAAGCAATTTGCAGAAAAAACATCGGAGCGGGAATATCAGGCAATTGTGTGGGGAACATTTAAAGAAAAGTCCGGAATTATTGATGCGCCGCTCGGGCGAAGTAAAAGCGACAGAAAAAAAGTTGCCGTTCTAAAAGAAGGGAAACGTGCCGTAACGGAATATGAAGTGATTGAAGAATTTGAATATCTTTCGTTCATTAAATTAAAACTTCACACCGGAAGAACGCATCAAATTCGGGTTCATCTTGCTCACATTCATCATCCCGTTTTCGGCGATGACACCTACGGCGGAAGAGAACGTGCCGCTGGATCTATTGAAGGGAAGAAAAAAGCTGAAGTAAAAAATCTGCTGGAGAAAATACAACGGCAGGCGCTGCATGCAAAAAAACTCGGCTTTATACATCCCTCAACAAAAAAAATGATGCGTTTTGACAGTAACCTGCCGGATGATATGAAAGAAGTACTGAATTTTTTGAGAAAATAAGAAGAGTTACCGCTTTTCCAATTCCAAAATCACTCGCTCTAAACTTGGAACGAAATTCATAACAAACACTTCTTCAGTTTGCGTGAGATTGACGGAGGGAACAATTTCAACCCGCTTAAAAAGACTGTTCGGAATGTCGGTTACTTCGCTCACAATACCGATTTTAATCCCTTCCGGAAAAGCATTGCTGTATTCAGAAGTGATTACCGCATCGCCGGTTTTTACATCCATTGATTTAACAATATTTTTCAGAATTAATGTTTTCCCGTCCCAGGCAACAATGCCGTCAACCCGGCTGCGCTGAATTTTTGCGCTTGCCCGGAAATCGACATTCAGCACTATTTGCCCGATGGAAAAATGAGAACTGGCGGCAATAATTTTTCCGACTAACCCTTCGCCGGTGACAATCGGGTTTCCGATTTTTACGCTGTCGCTTTCGCCGATGTTTAAGGTAATGGTATTGCGCAGCAGGTTTAAATTTTTTGCAATGAGTTTGGCGGTAAGCAGCTGCGTAGAGGAAGTTTCTTTTAATGCAAGCATGGAACGAAGACGCATATTTTCAAGTCTCGCTTCGCGCAATTGGTTGACTTCATCGGCGAGATTGACATTAATTTTCCGCAGCAAGTGATTTTCATTTTGCAGCGCGGAAATATTCGGAATAAATGAAAACGATTCTTGAACGAATCCGACAACGCCGACTGTTAGTGAACGAATATAACGGACCTGAGGATTGTCGTTCATAACCATCATCATCAAAGAGAGCGAAACAAGCCCGACGAAAATGAAGTATTCTTTAAATTGAAGAAAGTAAATATAGAGACGTTGAAGCATTATTTTTTAGTAGCGTCGTCCGGTAAGAAGTACTTTTTGGTAATTTTCTAAATTCTCCAGCACCTTGCCTGTTCCGCGCACAACGGCGGTTAACGGATCTTCGGCAACGTGAATGGGAAGACTGGTTTCCAGCCGCAAACGTTCATCTAACCCGCGAAGCAGTGCGCCGCCGCCTGTTAACATAATTCCGCGGTCTAAAATATCCGACGCGAGTTCGGGCGGTGTCCGCTCCAATGTCATTTTTACTCCTTCAACAATTGCCTGCACGGCTTCGTTAAGCGCTTCGCGGATTTCAATAGAACTTGCTTCGGTAGTTTTCGGAATTCCGTTGACGAGATCGCGTCCTTTTACTTGAATGGTAATTTCTTCTTTCAACGGCATTGCCGAGCCGACTTCGCATTTAATCGCTTCGGCAGTCCGCTCGCCGATAAGAATGTTATGATTTTTTTTGAAGAACTGAATAATTGCCGAATCCATTTCATCACCGGCAATGCGGATTGATTCCTCGTTGACTAAACCGGAAAGAGCGATAACGGCAATTTCCGTTGTGCCGCCGCCGATATCCACAATCATATTTCCGACCGGCGAGTCAACATCAAGTCCGATACCGATTGCCGATGACATCGGTTCGGTGATTAGGTAGACTTCTTTTGCGCCGGCATGTTCCGCAGAATCCCGCACCGCGCGTTTCTCCACTTCCGTAACACCGCTCGGAACGCAGACAACAATTCTTCTTCCCGGCATCCAGTTCACATGAAGTTTTTTTATAAACTCGCGAAGCATTCCTTCGGCGATTTCAAAATCGGCAATAACGCCGTCACGCATCGGACGGATTGTTCTGATATCCCGGTGAGTTCTTCCCAGCATTTCACGCGCTTCACTCCCGATTGCCACAATGCGTTTTGTATTTCTATCAAAGGCAACAATAGAAGGCTCGTTTAAAACAATTCCTTTGCCCTTCATGTAGATGAGAGTGTTCGCTGTTCCCAAATCAATCGCGAGATCTGCGGAGAATAAATCAAAAAGTCCCATAGAAAAATTTTAATGTTTAAAGTGACGAATTCCTGTGAATACCATTGCAATATTATTTTCATTAGCGGCGCGAATAACTTCTTCATCGCGAATTGATCCGCCCGGTTGAATGACCGCTGTTGCGCCGGCGCCGACAGCTTCAAGCAGTCCGTCCGCAAACGGGAAGTAAGCATCGGACGCTACAACACTTCCTGTTAAAGATAAGTTGCTTTCTTTAGCTTTCCAAACAGCAATTTTAGAAGAATCAACCCGCGACATTTGTCCGGCGCCGACGGCAAGCGTTCTATCGGCGGTGCAGTAAACAATTGCATTCGATTTTACATGCTTAACAATTTTCCAAGCGAACAGCATCGCTTTAATTTCGTCGGCAGTCGGTTTTCTTTGTGTAACAATTCGAAGGTCGACCTCGGTAACTTGTTTATTATCAATATCTTGAACAAGCAGTCCGCCGGCAACCGAACGGATGTCGAATCCCGAAGGCTGCGTCATATCCATAATCTGCAAAAGGCGCCGGTCTTTTTTCTTTTGCAGAAGGTGAAGTGCATCTTCGTTGAATGAAGGGGCTAAAATTATTTCGGTGAAAATTTCGTTCAGCGCTTCCGCCGCTTTTAAATCTAACGGACGGTTAACGGCAATAATTCCGCCGAACGGCGCCTTGGTATCGGTGGCGAATGCTTTGCGGTACGCGTCGTGTAAATTTTCTGCGCTGCCGACTCCGCACGGATTGGTATGTTTAATAATGGCGGCTGTCGGTTCGGAGAATTCTTTTATTAAATTTACCGCCGCTGTTGCATCAATAATATTATTGAATGAAAGTTCTTTACCGTGAAGTTTTTTTAGCTGCGCATCAAAATTTCCGTACAGCGCGGCGCGTTGGTGCGGATTTTCTCCGT
>JACFMZ010000131.1 GCA_019455105.1 Bacteroidota bacterium
CGATTGTTCCTTCTGATGTAACGCCGATGACAATCGGAAGGTGGTCGTACTGGCGGGAAGCCGAGTCGTAACGAATGGTAAAACCGACGGATGAGATAAATTTTTCAATCTCAGTTTTCGGCAGCGTGGCAAATTCCCAGCGGGTGTTGCCTTCCACTTTAGCGGCGGAAGCCATGGATGCCATATTTTCTTTTGTGTCGCTGCTGTCGAAACTTAAGACGAGAACCTGAAAATTATTTTTTACCGGATCGAGATCGGCAACGCGATCACGCAGCACATACAGAAACGGATAGCAGATGCCGGTGCAGCTGCTGTACACTAAGGTTACCAGCGTCGGCTTCTCTTTACAAAACTGTAATACTGAAAAAGTTTTTCCGCCTGATGTTGTTGCTGTAACATCCAGAATGGGTTTGTGGATATACGGTATTTCATCATCCCCCGCAAAAAGCAATGAAATACCGAATACCAAAGCACAAGCAACAGACAGCGTTCGCATTATTTTCTTAATCCGTTCATAAATCGTTTTGCTAAAATTCCCGCAAGAATAAGATATCCTGCCAAGAAAAGAAGAATAAATCCGACGGCAATGGCGGCGTACACTGTTCCGCTGTGCAGTTCCGGGGGATAAACGGCATAGCGGCGCGGAATGGAAGACGTTCCGCCAAAATAGAACATCAGCACAACGCCGAAACCGCCGATGAACATCACCGGGAGTAAAACTTTTTTAATCCACGGTTTTTCTTCGGCGGAATCTACTTCCAAACTTATTGCCCACATAAACGCGAGCATCATCATTACGGCGCCGGTAAAATAATACGAGTGGAAGTGCGCCGGCACCCACAGCGTATTGTGCATTCTAAAATTCACCGGTATGGTTGCATCAATCACGGCAGCAATACCGCCGACGGTCCACATGGAAACGGCAATGTAAATTAAGATGGAAGAAAAATTCCATTTCATTTTATGAGTGTACACAAATGCGAGCACGGAAAATATTGTAAAGACCGCCGCTACTAATCCGGCGCCGTACGACGCAAACTGACCGATGTATTGAATGGCATCGGGCTGAGCAAAATCCATATACAAGTGGTGGAAGTATGCAAACATTACCACCAGCAGCACGCTGTTCCAGGCTAAGGCGAGCATACGGTTATTTTTAAATTCACCGTCGCCATATTGAGGGAAATATTCATACACTAATGCAATAACGAGATACAAATTCATATTCACGATGGTATGACCGAACACGAAGGTAAGATTTTTCATCAACAGCGCATCGTTTGCCACCGGAGTTAAAAATTCAAGCAGATAAAGAAGAAGTAAAATTACCGCTATCAGTAAACAGATGATAATGGCGAGCAGACTTACCGCTGCAATCATAATCATCGGCGGAACGTACACATCTTCTTTTTTTATTATGTAATGCCAGCCCAAGGTCTGCGCAAAAGTATATTTTTTTGCAATTGCCAGAAAAATAGCAATGCTCCACAACAGCCAGCCCACCCCCAGCACGCCGATGGAACTGAAGAAAACAATTCTTCCTGCAAGGGTTCCCAATCTCATCGGAAGCGGATACAGAAAATACCAGCCGATTGCCATATCTCCGATGAAGATTGCCCACAAGAGCATCAATGCACCGACGACAATTAAAATAACGGAAATGATAATCAGTTTTGCGCTCGGCACAACATATTTACTCATGGTAAACGAGAGCAGCGCCAGCGCAGTGGTCACCCAAATGCCGACCATTAACAACCCGTGAGCCGTTAAATAATTGTAGAAAAGATGATTGGGATCGGGAAGTATATTCGCTTGAATGGATCTCATTAAGAGGCCGAAAATAACCGGCAAAAGAAACAGAACGAGCGCTAATGCCAGCCAGATTAAGGTAATTTTCCGTAATAGTTTGTTTTGATTTTGAATTTCAAAATAATTTTGTGTCATCTTCTTATCTCACTAATATTGGTTTTCTCATTTGATGATGTAAGGGACCGCAGTATTCAAGGCAGAGAATGGAATAGTTTCCCGGTTCCGTAAACCGCATGCGCAGCCGGTTAATATAATTCGGCATTGCCTGCACCTGCCCGAGCAGCATGCCGGTAGAATCGTACACGCCGAATGCGTGGGTTACATCTTCCGAGGTAATGCGAAACTCGATGAGTTTATTGACTTCCAGTGTATCCTGCGTTAATTCAAACAAAAACATTTTTGCTTTTACGCCGATAATTTGATCCGGCTCTTCTTTGGTGGGATACGGCAGATAACTCAGCGCAGCAAAAAAAGCAATGAACAATAGAATAACAATACCGTAAAGAAGCTTAAAGCGTTTATTGTTTATAATATCATACGAAATGGAAGCGGGTTCTTTTTTTGAGCGCCTGTAAACAATATAAAAAACGAGCATAACAATAATTGAAGCTATGCTCCACGAGAGAAAGACATTAAGCTGCATATATGTATAAGTGATAGTTGATAAATGGTAATGAATATAAAAATAAAACTCGTGCTGCTTCCGTTAAATCCTGCGGATAAGAAAAAGAATTATTAAACCGAAGACCAGCGAGTGTGTTAACAGTCCGAACCCAAGATTTTTAAACTTTGTCTTTTTTTGCAAGCGCATGGTGCCGTACAGCGAATGAACCATCATCGGAATATAGGCAGCCAGTATTGTGGATATTGTTAAATGATAGAATACCATAATATTTAAAATCACGAAAACCGCACTGTGGTAAATAATATTCCATTTGCCGATAGAAATTTTATCCAAAAATCCCCAGTCATTTTTTTTCAATCCGGTTGCGCGGATTTTCATTTGAACATAAAATACCGAACAGCCGAAGAATAAGACATTCAAGCTCCAAATAACAAACGCATTCATATCGAGCGAGGCGGTAAGAATATAGTACGTGCTTGGTCCGCTTAACGTTAATCCGCACACGGCAATAAAATCACTGAGAACGGAGGAACGCTGTCCTTTTCGTAACAGAAAAAAATTAATAAAAAATGTCAGAATGCCGATTCCGCCGATCGGCAGAAGCAGCCACAGTTGTTGAAAAAGAAGCGGTAGCAGAAACACTATGCCGGCAGCAAGATAGACAACAGCCCAAAACTTTGCCGCCTCAGTCTGCGGCGGCGGTACATTTTTTCCGAACTGTTTTCGCAGCAAGATTTGCAGCGGCACGTAACTCATAAATATTCCGAGCGATGAGAGCAAAAGGAACAGAACATTGAATGTTACCGCGCCGGCATACGTGCAGCCAATAATCATTGGAATAATTAAAACTGCCCACGAGCCGTGTTCACGGGTTATCATTAGCGGCGGAATTTTCATTGTGTTACGCTTTACACCTTTTTTTCAATATCTGTTTTAGTTGTAAACACCGGTTTCCGATGATATTTACAAGACTATTCGCAGCAACAGTATTGGTTGTTCTGCATCGTTGTGTTTATACGGAGGGTTGTGCCCGACTACTACTCGGACTTGCAATACGTTAAAAATACTAAAAGTTCGGCTTTAATTCAATTATTTCCGGTCTGTTTTATAGAAGTGCCGCAGCGGGTAGAAAGTTCCTTAAAATTTTTTATGCGCTTTTTCTTGTAAAAAGAAGAATGCTCTGACGAAGCATTCCCAGAAAAACAACTCCCCACATTAAAACGGCAGGATAGAGAAAAAACAACGCGAGAGGTTCAATAAACGGAATATCGATTGCCTGTGAAAGTCTATACGTGCAAACGGAGTACATTCCCAGCGGAAAGACCATGCCCCAATACTGCGGCTGATACGTAAACGGAATTTTTTTATACCCATGACGCCAGATTCCGAGAATAAAAACCAACGGAATCCACCACGTGCCCACCGCCCAAAAAAACAATGTTGAACCTTTTAAAAAGACAGATAAGGAATTTAAAAAACTCCATGAAGTTTCATGCAGCATCAGCAGCGAGCCGGCGAGCGTAGTAATGGCAACCGCGCCCATGTTAATCCAATACGGCGGCGCAAATTGTTCCGCTTGAACGGTAAAAAATACCAGCCGATAAAAAATAAAGGTGATAATTAAAATATAAAACAAGCATCCGCAAAAGAAAAAATTGAGCGATACAAACAGTGTTACGGATTCAGGAAACGGAAGATACGGCGTTACCTGCGTCAGCAGTACCGAGACCGACTGCGTGGAAACAACAATAAGAAGCCAGATTCCGCTGATAACTTTTTCCAGCGGCGGTTTCGATTCTTTGATAATTATTAAGACAAAAAATGAATAAATAAGAAAACCCCACGAAAGCATTCCTGCCAGCAGCAGCCACGAAGCAATAAAAAAATTTTGCTGCAGCAGAACAAACTGCACCCCCAGTACATTGGTGGCGGCAACAAAAGTTAAAAACCCCGGACTTTTGGCAAGGTCGGCAAAATCTTCTTGTATCTGTTCGGTAAAATAAATTATTCGAAGAGCATAGAGAAACAGCAGAAAAATATACGCGGCAATATTAAAATAAAAAAGCGCAAAGGAAAACTCGATAAAATGAAACAGAAAAAGCGCTGTAGAAACAATTCCCGTTGCCATAACCAAAGCAAAATACGCAGGAGAAAGATTTCCCACCGCTTCTTTGAAATTCTGCTGAACCGTTGAAGAGATCATAAAAAGGTGAGAGAAGAATGTTACAAGAATTGCAGAAAACCTGCCGCCGCACAGCAAAACCGCAGCACGCAGGAACTGCTACATTTTATATTCCGGCTTGGTAATACCTGCCGCCATATCGTATAAACTTTTGGAAAGAAGATCTGCTTGAATTTTTTCTTTTATCTTACTCCACATTTCATGCGCCGGGCACGGGTTTTCTCCTCCGCAGTCCGGAAAACCCATAACGCAGGTGTCAATAAATTCTCTTCCGTCAATGGCTTCTATAATATCCATAACGGTAATTTCTTTTGCCGAGCGGGCTAAGCTGAATCCGCCGAACGGTCCTTTCATAGAAGTTAAAAACCCTTTGTTCACCAAAAGCTGAAGCGTCTTTGAAATAAAGTGGTAGGGAATATTCAACTTTGATGAAATATCTTTTGCCGCTACCAATTCTTGCGGCGGCTTTTTTGCCAAATAAATTACCGCCTGAAGGGCATATTCGCTTTGTTTGTTAAAGAGGACGGACATATAATTTTATCCTTGATATTAAGATATAAACATCTTAAACTAAAATTGCACACATAATACATCAGCAAGTATAAATTGTAAAACGCAGGAAAGCAAGATATAATTTTGTAAACTTTTAACGATGGAGGGCAGATGAAAAATTTATCACAATTTTTCTTTTTTTTGTTTGTTGTATTACCATTCCAACTATCTGCACAGCAATGGTATGATCTTGATGCGGATAGTTTACCATCGGGATCATTTATTTCTTTTTCTTCAGCAATTGATAAAAATGGAACGATATATTGCGCATATACGCAGCATGACGATAACGATGATATTTTCACTGCAAAAGTAAAAAAGTTTAACGGTACAACATGGGAAAATATCGGCGCATCAGGTATTTCAACCAGCGAAGTTCCTTCTATTGATATTGCTTTAGATAACAGCGGCACTCCGTTTGTTTTTATCTCAGATGGAGATTACAATTATAAGGCAGCCGTTAAAAAATTTTCCAACGGAAACTGGGAGCTTGTCGGTTCGGGAGGATTTTCAGGCGGTGAAATTAATTTAATAAAAATTGCTGTTGATAAAAACGGAACACCGTATGTTGCGTTTAGCGATGCTAATGCCGCAAACAAATTAACAGTAATGAAGTTCAACGGAAGTAATTGGGTACTGGTCGGTAATGCCGGTTTTTCTAATGATGAGTTACAGAATATTTCATTCATTCTTGATGAAAATAATGTTCCGTATGTTGCTTATGAAGACAATCAAACAACAACGGTAGTAAGATTTACAAACGGCAGTTGGGAAGAAGCGGGAACATCGCCGCTGGGTTCAGGAAATTCACACCAACCTTCTTTAACTTTTGATAAAAACGGCGTTCTCTATGCAGCGTTTGAAGATGCAGCGAATGGATATAGAATAACGGTAAAAAAATTAGATGGTAATAATTGGGTAACAGTCGGAACAGAAGGAGTTTCCGGAATTTATGCAAATGACATTTCAATGGTTATAGATGAAAATGCTATACCATACGTTATATACAGTAATGGTAGCTATAACGGAAAGGCGTCGGTATTGAGATACAGCGGCGGTACTTGGGAATCTGTTGGACCAAACACAATATCTAGTGATCAAGTAAGTAACACATCAATTCATATTTCTCCCAATGGAATACCGGTAGCTTCGTACTTGGAGAATGATGGAAGTCCGTACAAAGCCGTCGTTAAAAAATTCAGCGAACTAGAAAGCGATCCGCTTCCTGTAGAGCTGTCGGCGTTTTTTGTTACGCAGAACAGCAACAATGTAACACTTCACTGGCAGACCGCCACAGAAACCAACAACGCAGGATTTGATATAGAAAAACAAACCGGCAAAAGCGAAGTGTGGAAAAAAATAGGCTTTCAAGAAGGAAGCGGAACATCAAACAGCGTAAAGAAATATTCTTACACCGAAAAAAATCTTTCGGAAGGAAAATATTTCTATCGCTTAAAACAAATAGACAGAGACGGGAAATTCAGTTATTCGCAAGAAGTGGAAGCGGTGGTAACTTCCGCACCGAAAGAATTCTCGCTTCTGCAGAATTATCCCAATCCGTTTAACCCGACAACAACAATACAGTATTCGCTTCCTGCAAACGGAAATGTAACATTAACCGTGTATGATCTTCTCGGCAAAGAAGCAGCCGTGCTTGTAAACGGAATGCAGCTGGCGGGAAATTACAGCGTTAGTTTTAATGCTTCGCAGTTAAGCAGCGGTGTTTATTTTTACCGTCTGCAGGCGGGAAGATTTGTTGAAACAAAACGATTTACGCTG
>JACFMZ010000132.1 GCA_019455105.1 Bacteroidota bacterium
CGAGCCGGCGCCGTTTTCGTTCGGAGCAGATTTTCGATTTATCAGCCGCATTGAAGAAATTGACGAAACGTTGGTTCGGCTTGCGCCGATTCGGAACGGCGAACAGCGCGTAGCAACGTATGTGTTGGATGTGCGCGGAAGCTGCAGCTTTTCCTCTCTGCTTTTTCCGGTGCGGGTATCCTTGAATATTAACAATGCATTAAATTACCATTACGCCGAACTTATCGGCAATATATCGCCGCCCCGCACAATCATGATTTCTTTTGAAGGGATGATTCAATGAAGATTCTTCATTTCATTCTTCAAAATAATTCTGAAGCTGTTGAACAAAATATTACGTCGCTGATGCACGGGCAGATTCACTTAGGGCATACTGTCGTTCTTCTCACCGATACAATGAAAAGCGAAGAGAATATCCAACGTATTAATTTCTTTTATTCTGCGCTTACTGTTTTTAAATATTTTCATTCAGTGCGAAAGTTAAGACAATTAATTCAACAAGAGAACATTGAAATTATTCACGCTCATTCTGAAACAGCAAGCCGGATTGCATTTTTTGCCACCAGATTTCTTACTGTTCCGCTGGTTTCTTCTATTGATCATTTTACGCCGGGAACATTTTTTGGTAAACATTTTCGATTTTACGGAGAAAAAATTTTCCCGCAGTGCCGAACGTTAATGCTGAATATTAATCGAAATGGAAATATTCCTCTGTCAAAAATGAAGATAATCCCTCCAATCATTTCAGCGAAGAAGGAAGATGTAGCAGTAAAATCAGGCGGCCAATTTCTGCGGATAGGCATTACGGGTGATGAAAGGTTTTTAAAATCTCCAATTGCTTCTCAACTATTGAATTCCATACTTCCGAAAGTGCAGGAAAAGAATAATCATGTTATTTTCCATTTGTTAAATCAATCGGAAGATGTACGCCGGTATGACGTGCTTATCGGGCATGGAAGAAAAATACTTCAAGCATTAGCAAACGGCAAAACGGTTATCGGCATGGGATGCGCAAATTATCTCGGACGTATTCAGGAATCAAATGAGCACGAAGCGTTCGATACAAATTTTGGAGAGTTCGGAAAAATAAGAGAGTTCGACAATGCAAAAATTCTTGCGGATATCATGGCTGCACTGCAAAAACCGACGCAACGCCAGCAGCTTTGGCAGTGCGATTTTATTAAAAAATATTTTAATACAGCAGCCGTAACTTCTTCTGTTTTAGAAGCCTATATCGAGGCATACAGTCAAAAAATCGGAATTAGGGAGATACCGGTTCTTCGCTATAATTGGTTCAATAAAACGGAATCGGTATCGGAAGAGCATCTGCAGAAGACTTTATTGATGGAGCTGGAAAATCAATTACAATTTTTGAAAAAAAAGAATTATTCAATATTAAATTTTTACGATATCAAAGATATTTTGGAGTTTAAAAAAGAGCTGCCTGCCAGACCAATAATGCTGACTTTTGAACTCGGATTCAAAATGTTTTACCAAATTGTTTTTCCTCTTCTAAAAAAATTTTCCAGCAAAGGAATTCTTTTTCTTTCGGCTTCACCGTTTGAAAATATCGAGAGAGAAAATCTGTCGACGGTTAAGGAAGTACAAGAAGTTACTGATGCCGGTATTGAAATTGGTTCTTATGCCGTTCACGGAAAAAGATTATCCGTTTGTACTGACGATGAAATGAAAGAGGAAATACAGAAATCAAAAATTATCTTGGAACAGCTGTTTGAAAGGCAATGCCTTACGTTTGCTTATCCGTTAGGAATGTTGAATGAAAAAATTAAAAATGAAGTCAGGGAAGCAGGATATATTTTTGCCGTCAGCGAAGATTCGGGAAGCAGAAATTTTTGGTTAGACCGTTTGAAAATACGCCGCATTACCATTGAACCACACACCTCAAAATTTGAATTTTGGGCAAAAACCTCAGGATACTATTATTGGTACACACATGTTTATTGACTCACACACACATTTATTCTATCCGGATTTTGACGAAGATAGAAATGAAGTTATTCGGCGGGCGCATGATGCCGGCGTAACGCAATTTGTTGTTCCGGCAACCAATATAGAAACTAGCCTTCGTGCGTTAGAGCTTGCTGAAACATATCCGGATATTTTTGTTGCGCTCGGCTATCATCCGCTGGATCTTGAACAGTACAGCGGTGAGCAGTATGAGAAACTCAAAGAATTATATTCTCATAAAAAAGTTGTTGCCGTAGGGGAAATCGGCTTGGATTATTTTTATGATTCTTCGCCTCGCGATGTTCAAATAAAAATATATCAACAACAAATTGAATGGGCAGTTGAAAAAAATCTGCCGATTATTGTTCACACCCGCGATTCCGTACAGCAGGCAATAGATATTGCCGTTCAATTTTCTAAAGAAAACCGGCAGTGGTGTTCTGAAAACTATAAAGGAGTTTTTCACTGCTTTTCCGGGAATACCGAGCAGGCATTTCAACTGCTGGATTCCGGATTTTTGGTTTCGTATCCCGGAATTGTAACCTTCAAAAAAACAACCGTGTTGGAAACGCTTCGGGAAGTGGGCTGCAAAAATATTATGCTGGAAACCGATGCGCCGTATTTAACACCGGTGCCGTATCGCGGAAAGCGGAATGAACCGTCGTATATTCCGCTTATTGCTCAGAAGATTGCGGAAGTCTGTCAAGTTTCGGTTGAAGAAGTTGCAAAGCACACAACACATAATGCACAAAAAATATTTTCACTTCCTTTATGAAAACTACAAAATATTTTTTCATTATTTACAGCTTCTTTTTTTTCATCGGCTTGTGCAGAGCACAGTCGTTGGATGAAATACGAAGATTGCAGGATAATCGTCAGAGTCCGATTCAAAATATCCTTCACTATCTCCAATCAACAAATCCCAAAATAATTTCTCAAGCGCTTTTGGCAATTGCCAATCGACAAGATACCGGAGCGGCGCGCTTTGTTATTCCGTTTTTCTCACATGCAAATTCTGAAGTGCGAAGCATGGCATATTTTGCAATCGGACAGTTGAATGATTCGACCGCCTCGCCGAATCTCTTTGAAAGAATGCCGTTGGAGAAAAATCCAAAATGCCGTGATTTGCTCTTTCAAGCATTAGGAAAAATCGGGACAAAAAATGATTTGAGAAATGTTCTTCTTCAAGCTGAAAAACATGAGAAATCTAATATCCAATTGCTGAGTAAGGCAGTTGCCCGATTTGCAATCAGAAATATTGTGGACTCTTCAGCCGTTGAAATTCTTTTTAATGCAATTGAAGCTGGAAAATATGACGAGTTGGCTGTTTATGCACTAATGCGGATGAATGTTCATTCCATTGAAAACAAAAAATACGAAAAAATTCTCTTACGCCTGCTGCACCATAATAATGCAGATATTCGTATGTGGGCTGCTTCTCTTGCCGGCGCTGTGCAAAATGATGCGATGCTGCAACAGTTGCTGAATTCCGCAAAGCGTGATTCCGACTGGCGGGTAAGAGTGAATGCACTACGTTCTTTGCAGAAACAATATTCAGAAAAATCCATCTTGTCTGTAACTACATTACTTACAGACAGCAATGAACATGTTTCTCTTACCGCCATTCAAACATTAAATAATTATGTCATTCGCAATCACTCGTCGTACGACACGTCAGCGCTTCGGAAGATTTTACGCGATGCGAAAAAATATTCATCACGGCAGCGTGGCGGTGCGGCAAAAATATTATTGAACAGCAGAAACGATGAACTTCTTCGGGAGATTGAAATTGTCTTTGCCGCTGCTGATGAGCATTTACAGGCGGAAATATTAGACGGTATCGGCAAAGCGCAGAATATTTCATTGCTTCCGTTAATATTCTCTTCGCTGGAAAGTCAAGAAAGCATCATTCTCATCAATGCCGTTACTGCGTACGGAAATTTGCTGCCGCTGATGACAGAAAAAATTGATTCATTTCTTGTGCGAATTCTTCCGTTGTATCAGAGAAAAGATGCCGGAATCTCTTATACTATCGGTGTTGTTTTACAAGATTCGCTTTTTACAAGAACGTTATTGCGTCCGTATTTAGCGCAGATTCATACAGCATTTGCGGCAATGAAAAGTCCTGACGATTTAGAACCAATGATTGAATTGATGCATCTTTTTGTTTCTCACAACGATACGGCAGCGGTTCCATTATTAGAGAACCTTCTTTCTACGGATGATTATGTTATTCAAAAAGAAGCATCCTTGGCATTAATACAATTAACGGGAAAAACTTTTTCGATGATGAAGAGGGAAGATACCTATTCAAATTCGTTTATTGTTGAAGATAATCAACAGTATTCCGGTGCCGTTATTAAAACCACGAAAGGGAATATTCGCATTCGTTTTGTGCAGGAAGCGGCGCCGTATTCCATTGCCGCCTTTATAAAACTCTGCAAAAATAAATTTTACGACGGAACGCTGTTTCACAGAGTTGTGAGTAACTTTGTCATTCAAGGTGGGGATCCGTTCGGTAACGGCTCCGGAGGTCCCGGATATTCTCTGCGGACTGAAGTCTTTCCGGAGGTGTTGTATAAAAGAGGGGCGGTTGGTTTGGCAAGCGCAGGAAAGGATACGGAAGGTTCTCAGTTTTTTATTACACACTGCCCGACGCCTCACCTCGATGGACGCTACACGCTTTTTGCCTATACTGATGATTTTTCCGTTGTTGACAAGATTATGATAGGCGATAAAATTTTAGAAATTTTGTTGCTGCCGAAAAATTAAGAGACGGGAATAAATAAAAAAGGGAGCTGATTCGCTCCCTTTTTTATGCTCCTAAATTTTCACGAAAATCAATGAAAACTTTCCACCGCTTCTTTTACCGTCGGATATGTTTCGATAACCGAACTGATTTTTGTAATATTAAATAGCTGGCTGATTTTTTTCGCCGCATTGGCAATTTTCAAATCACCGCCGGCATTGCGCATTGTGGTAACGCCGCCGATTAACATTCCGAGTCCTGAACTGTTCATCAATGTAACATCACTAAGGTCGATGACAATTTTTTTCTTTTTGGCTTCGATTAATTTATGCAGTGTATTGTTCATTTCCGATGCTTCAGGTCCGCCGAGCATATTGCCTTCAAAATGCAGTATGGTAACAGCATTTATTTCTTTCGTGGAAAATTTCATAATGTTTCCTGCAGAAAATTATTTTTTTGCTTTTTTCTTTTTGTATTCTGAAAAATCCAATACCAAAGCGCTGGCGATATAAATTGAGGAATATGTTCCGAGAATTGTTCCGAGAAGGAACGTAAAGGCAAATCCGCGGTTTACTTCGCCGCCGAAAATAATCAGCACAATTAACACAATAATTATCGTTCCGCTGGTAATAACGGTACGGCTTAATGTTTCGTTAATTGATTTGTTGATGATGGTAAACAATGTTTCGGTTTTGAAAAGCTTTAAATTTTCACGAATTCTATCGAACACGATAACGGTATCATTAATTGAAAAACCAATAAGGGTAAGAAATGCCGCCATAATGGTTTGGTTGATTTCCAGATTGAGATGAGGCGAGAAGCCGTTGAGCAAAACAATAATTCCAAATGTTGCAAGTACGTCGTGAAAAATAGCGACAACGCCCATAACACCGTACACAAAGTGGAATCGAAACCCGATGTAAATCATAATAATCAGCATGGTAACAAAAACGGCGTAAATAGCATTGCGCCGCAACTCTGCTCCGATTTTGGGACCAATTTTATCTTCCCGCAAAACAGAATAATTATTATCAGGAAACGCTTTGGTGATTTCTTCTCGAATGGCATCACCGACTTTAACATTTTCTTCCTGTTCGGCGGTAAAGATAATAATATCTGTCGGTTCGCCGTAGGATTTGATTTCGCTTCCTTTAAAATCGGCTCGGTCGATAGCAGACCGTAATTCATTAATTGCCGGCGGTGTGGTAAAGCGGAGAACTAACTCCGTGCCGCCGCGGAAATCAATACCGTACACTATTTGTTTAAACGAAAGACCTGCGACCGCAATAACAAGAACCGATAACGAAAGTGCGTACCAAATTTTTCGTTTTCCCATGAAATCTATATTTAGATTATGAAACATTCTCATAAATTCATTTTCTCCTTTAACCGCTTTCTTATCCGAAATTAATTTCTGTAGAGCCGCGTTCAATCATGATATCAAAAATAACGCGTGTAATAACAATGGCGGTAAACAAGTTTGCCATAACACCCATCATTAATGTTAATGCAAAACCCTGTACCGGTCCGGTTCCGAATTGATAAAGAACAACACCGCTGAAAAATGTTGTTAAGTTTGAATCAAGAATTGCGCTGAATGCTTTATCGTATCCGGCTTCAATTGCTGCCCGCAGTACTTTATGCGTGCCGAGTTCTTCGCGAATACGCTCGAAAATAAGTACGTTGGCATCCACCGCCATACCGATTGTTAACACAATACCGGCGATACCGGGGAGCGTTAATGTTCCGTGAAACGCGGCAAGAATGGCAAAAATAAAGATAACGTTAAACAGTAGAGCAACGTTGGCAACAATTCCGCCGGTTCGGTAATACGCAATCATAAATACAACGGTAAGCAAAAGAGCGTACATGAAAGATCTTTGACCTGCCTGAATAGAATCTTCTCCGAGCGATGGTCCGACGCTGCGTTGTTCAATAATTTCAACCGGAGCGGGAAGTGCGCCGGCTTTCAAAATAATTTCCAGCAGTCGCGCTTCTTCAATATTTTCCATTCCTTCAATTTGCGAGCGGCCGCCGGTAATTTTACCACGAATAACCGGTGCGGAGAAAACGGCATCATCAAGAACAATTGCCATTCGCTTATTTACATTCGCTCCGGTAATGCGCGCCCAGTCTGATGCGCCTTGATTATTCATTTCCATGGTTACAATCGGCTGATTGAAACTTGGATCAATGGT
>JACFMZ010000133.1 GCA_019455105.1 Bacteroidota bacterium
GGATAATTCATGACGCACTAATTTTCCGGCAAAATAATCTTCATACGCTTTCATATCAAAATGTCCGTGTCCGCATAAGTTAAAGAGAATGGTTTTACTCTTTCCTTCTTCTTTACATCGCTTTGCTTCTTCCACAACAGTTGCTAAACCGTGTCCGGCTTCCGGTGCGGGAATAATTCCCTCAGCTTTTGCAAACAGCACTGCCGCATCAAACGTATCGAGCTGATGATGCGAGCGCGCTTCAATGAGTTTATCTTTTAATAACTGACTGACCAGCACGCCCGCGCCGTGGTAACGTAATCCGCCGGCGTGGATTGATTCAGGAACAAAATTATGCCCGAGCGTGAACATGGGAAGAAGCGGAGTCATTCCCACCGTATCGCCGAAATCGTACCGGAAAACGCCGCGTGTTAATTTCGGGCATGAAGCCGGCTCGCTGGCAATACAGCGGACTTTTTTCCCTTCCTCAAAATTCAATCGAAGAAACGGAAATGTTAATCCGGCAAAGTTTGAACCGCCGCCGAACGGCGCAATAACGATATCCGGAAAATCGCCCGCCAGTTCCATTTGTTTAACGGCTTCCTGCCCGACAACGGTTTGGTGAAGAAGCACATGATTTAAAACGCTGCCGAGAGCATATTTTGTTTTTTCATCGTTCGCCGCAACTTCCACCGCTTCGGAAATTGCAATGCCGAGCGAGCCGGGAGAATTCGGATCTTGAGCAAGAATTTTCTTTCCCGCTTCGGTTAAATTTGTCGGCGAGGAAAAAACTTTTGCGCCCCAGGTGTTCATCATTAATTTGCGATATGGTTTGCCGTCGTAGCTGACTTTCACCATATACACTTCGCATTCAATGCCAAGAAGGTTGCAGGCAAAACTTAAGGCGCTTCCCCACTGCCCGGCGCCGGTTTCAGTAACAATTCGCTTTACTCCTTCCAGCTTGTTGTAATATGCCTGCGGAACGGCGGTGTTCGGTTTGTGCGATCCGGCGGGGCTTACGCCTTCGTATTTATAATAAATTTTTGCCGGCGTATCCAGCGCTTTTTCAAGATTGTAAGCGCGGTAGAGCGGAGTGGTGCGCCAGAGTTTATAGATTTCCCGGACTTCTTCCGGAATCTCAACCCATTTTTCGGTAGAAACTTCCTGCTTAATTAATTCCATAGGAAATAACGGAGCCAGCGCCTCCGGACCGATTGGCTGCAAAGTTCCGGGATGAAGCGGAGGAAGCGGTTTGTTCGGCATATCTGCCATAATATTATACCAATGTGTTGGTATTTCGGATTCGGATAATAAGAATTTTCGATTCTTCATAGGTGTCGTAAGAAAAATTTAATGTGATGCCGCCCGAATGGTTCGGGAGAGTGAATTACAAAATGTAGAATTACTGTGCGGTAAATGGTGATGAATAGATTGATAACTTAGTTAGAAGATAAAAAATAATTTTATGAGTGTCAAAGAGAAGGTGAAAACAATTTTTTCTTAACAGATAAACAGAAGAGAGTCTTTCTTCTTACGTGTGAAATATTTTGCGTTTTAAAACGGATGCTCGAACGATAAATAGCCGAACACTTGCAGCGTTGTGGATGAAGATTGAAACTGAATCGGAACAGCAATGCCCGGCACAATTTGTAATTCGCCGATATTCACCGCATAGCGAATTCCCGGACTGAGAATTGCCGTGCCCGTATATTCCACCGCACCGGAAGATTGTATTTCGGCATCGTAATTAAACAGAGCTTCGAGCATAATATTCAGATGTTCATTCAACAATAAGATTCCGCTGGCGCCGACAAAATAGGAGAGGAGTGATTTTTTATATTCCGTCGCGCCGAAAGTTTCTTTTTTATCAGGAAGCAATGTTACGCCGGCATTAAGATGCACAACAAATTCATTACTCCATCGCTTGCTGGCGGGAATGCAGAGTTGATATCCGAACTCATCATCGCCTAATCCTTGAGAAGCTTTTCCGGTCGGAAGAAGAAGAGAAAAGCGGGGAGCAATCCATGCCCAGTTTTTATCATCCCAAAGCTGATAGCGGTAATTTAAAAGTATATCGCCGATTCCTTTTGCCCCTCCGCCGAGCGAGAGATACGAGAGGGTGTAGCTTACCTGATGAAGCTGTGAAGGGAAGGGCCATTCCTGCGTAAATGTTGTGACGATATCTTTCGTCGATTGATCATACAGCGAATTGAGAATATGCTGAACAACCCCGGGATCTTGGTTATAGGCTTCTTCAATAAAAAAAGAATTATCTTCAATCGCTTCGGAAAACTGCTGAGTAAAAGCAAGAGAAGTAAACATGATAAAAAAAACAAGACTGAAGAATTTCTTCATAAAAATATTTCTTTCAAGACTATTGTTTATTGTTGAACAACCAGCACCGGAATTTTTAATGCGTGACGAACTTTAGAAATTGAGGCGCCGAATAGAATATCTTTAATTCCTCTGTGTCCATGTCCGCCCATTACTAATAAATCAATTTCACAGGCGCGGGAAAGCTGAATAAGCTGTTTCGGAACATTGCCGAAACCGAGCGAGACGGAAACAGGAACGTTGTATTGTTCAATCTGCCGCGCAATGGAATCTAAAATTTCTTTATCACGGCGCGCTTCTTCATCATCGGCTTCGCGCCCGAATAATTGTCCGCTCACTCCTTCTACAACATGAAACAGACAGAGCGAGGCATTATTCTGCTTTGCTAAATTGATGGAATGAGTAATGACGGCAGAATCCGTCGTGCCGAAATCGAGCGCAACGCCGATTTTCTTGAAGTGAAGTTCGGTATATTCAACTTTCTGCGGCGCCGCTTCCGGCGATGCTAAAATCTTGCGGAAAAATTTCGGTAATGAAATATACAAAAGCAATCCTCCTAATGCGGCAATAAACGGAACAACCGTAATCCATAACCAGATGGAATCCGATACTTCCGAAAACCACTCCTCCAATGTATTGACAACCAGCCGAATATTCAATCCGATAATAATAATCGCCACAATCCACGCGAGAATTTGCAGCCAGATTTTATTTGCAAATTCCCCCATTTTGGATTTATCGCTCGTGAATTTAATAAGCGGAATAACGGCGAATGGAAGCTGAAGGCTGAGAATGACCTGGCTTAAAATTAATAATTCGTACGACCCTTCTTCACCTTGAATAGCAATAACAATAACGGCAGGAATAATGGCAATCATTCGCGTAATTAACCGGCGGAGCCACGGGCGCATTTTAAATTGCAGAAATCCTTCCATCACAATTTGCCCTGCCAGCGTTCCGGTTAAGGTTGAACTCTGTCCGGCGGAAAGGAGAGCGAGGGCGAATAATGTTCCGGCGAATGCCGTTCCGAGCAGCGGAACCAGCAATTCGTGCGCCTGCTGAATTTCGGTAACAATAATTCCGTGTTTAAAAAATGTTGATGCCGAAAGAATTAAAATAGCGGCGTTTACAAAAAGCGCAGCGTTAAGCGCTACGGTGGTATCAATAAGATTGTATTTACAGGCAGTACGTTTTCCTTCCGTTGTCTGTTCAACCAATCGGGTCTGCACCAAGGCGGAATGAAGATATAAATTATGCGGCATCACCGTAGCGCCGATGATGCCGATGGCAACAAATAAACTTTCGGAGGTAATGGAAGGAACAAATCCCGAAACGATATCGCTGAGTACGGGTTTTGAAAAAAACAATTCCACACCGAAACAAATTCCGATAGTACCGATAAGAACAACAATAAATGCCTCCATTTTTCTAATGCCGTAATTTTGAATCACCAAAAAAATAATTGTATCGAAACCGGTAATAACCACGCCGAGCAGCAGCGGAATATCCAGCAGAAGATTTAATCCGATTGCCGTTCCCAGCACTTCCGCAAGATCGCAGGCAGCAATCGCGATTTCCGTTAAAATCCATAACACGAAAGTTACCGGTCGGGGATAATTATCACGACATGCCTGCGCCAAATCTCTTCCGGTAACAATTCCTAACCGCGCTGAAAGCGTTTGAAGAAGAATCGCCATTATGTTGGACATGATAATTACCCAGAGCAATTGATAGCCGAACCGCGCGCCTCCTTCCAAGTCGGTTGCCCAATTTCCCGGGTCCATATACCCAACGCTGACAAGATACGCCGGACCGGCAAAAGCAAAAATACGTTTTATGATTCCGGCATTTTTCGGAATCGGAACGGAGCGGTGAACTTCGGATAATGATGTTGTCGGATGATCCATACTTTTTCGTTTTACAATTTTTCCACAAAAATACTTTTTGCAATATGCTGACTGATGACGTGATCTTTTCCGTTGATGGAAATAATCATTGATTGATCGAAATTCATTTTTTGTTTGATCCGGATTTTTTTATTCAATGCCAAACCGAGCGATGAAACGTATTGCAGCAATTCAGAATTGGCATCGTTCACGCGGATAATTTTTACCGTTGTTCCTTCGTCTATTTCCGTAAGAGAGAGACTTTCAAGATGATGAATTTTCCCGTCGCGCGTCGGAATCGGGTCGCCGTGGGGATCAACGGAAGGATAATCGAGAGCTTTATCAATCTTCTCTTCCATTTTTTCAGACATAATATGTTCGAACCGTTCGGCTTCCTCATCTATTTCATCCCAGCGAAATTTTAATACTTCAACTAAAAACATTTCCCACAAGCGATGCTTGCGGATAACTTTCAGCGCAAGTTTTTCGCCCTCATTCGTCAGTTCCACCCCTTTGTACGGCGTGTGGGTAAGAATTCCTTCTTCGGCAAGTTTCTTTATCATCTCCGAAACCGATGCCGCCGAAATATTTAAATTTTTAGAAAGGGAAGAAGTGGTAACTTTTCCTTCGTTATGCTGAAGTTTATAAATATTTTTTAGGTAATTTTCTACCTGTTCGCTTGCCACAATTTCCTTGCTCAGATGACCGCCACTTTATAAGTGACGGTCATCTTGATTTATGATTTAGGACGACCTAAATATAGTTCTTGGAAATGTAAAATTCAAGAGGAATAAAATTGTTGTGAAAACGGTGAAAGTTAAGAAATGCCGTTATTTTTCGCCGAATATTTTCAGCCACTCTTCAACCTGAGTTTTGGAAAGCGGACCGGAATCTTTTTCTTCGCCGGATGATTGTTCTTCAAAGAGCAGATTGATAAAATACTTCGATGTGTGCGTCTCGCAGGCGCAGACTTGCGCAAAATTTAATATTTCCCTGTCCGAAGAAATAATAACAAGCAGCGATCGGTTTTTCGATTCTTCAATCATCTGCTTTATTTTGGCGTCGGCTATTTGCGGAAACGAATAGAGAACATGAATAGGCGCGTGAACCGATTGTTTCTGGAGAGTATTCGCCTGTTCGCCGTCGAACACAACGGTACATCGAAATTTTCGTTTTAAAGTCAGCCGCGAAATATAATAAATCAACTGCTCGCGCGCTCCTTCAGCATTGTGTGCGAGCAGTTTTTTTAACGAAGGGATTTGATGAATAACATTATAGCCGTCAACAATAAAATGCTGCATCTGCTTTAAAAGAATGAATTATTAATTTTGTTTTTTTCACCGATGAAGATAATTACTGCCAGTAACTTTTCTTTCGCTTCAGTTTTAATGTTTCATCTGTACCGTCGTATTTTCCGGTCAGTTCCTTCTTTGTAATTTTTCCTTTGAAAATTTTTCCGGCAGGATTGGTAAATGAAATTCCTTCTTTGCTTGTTTCAAGCTTTACAAGAAACGGCGGATTCGGCTTTCCGTGTGCTTCCTGAACAAGCGCGTAATACTGGTTGTTTGTACCGTCGGTTGAAAAAACTATCGTTATTTCTATTCCTACAACATCACCGGTTTCTTTTAAATATTCTAAATTCGTATAGCAGCCGGTCAGGGCTTCCTTTTGCTGGCTGTAGAGCAGCACTGTTGGAAGAAAAAGTAAAAAAAACACAAAAAGAGAAATTTGCTTTTTCATTTTTGAATCCTCCCTCATTATTTTTAGAAATGAATAAAATAGAATAGTGTAAGCATAAAAAAATATTTATGAATTACATATTCCGTAAAAAATATTGTTCAGAACATTCTTATTTCAATACCGGATGTTTCAAATGAAACGGCGTAGCTTCCTGATAAATTTTTGCCGCCGCCAGCAATGTTCCTTCATCAAATAATTTTCCAATAAAGGTAATGCTGACCGGCAGATTGCTTTCATTAAATCCGTTCGGCAGCACAACGCAGGGATGTCCCGTTAAATTTGTCATTAACAGATTTCCTCCTCCGGAAGATGGAGCAATGTATAAATTAATCTTATTGGATTGAAACATTCTTTCCATTTCTTGTATCAGCATGGTGCGCAGACGGTTTGCCTGCACATATTCCGTTGCGGAAATAAACCGTGAAGAGCGAAAAATGTTCGGCCAGTTCTCTTTTCCCTGAAGAACCATAAGCGTGTCCCGCCGGCTTCTGGTTAATTCATCAAACGATGCGGAAGCTTCGGCATCGAGAATAAAAGCAATATCATCAACGGGAAGTTTCGGCAGTTCAATCGGAACAAGCACCGCGCCGAGCTGGCGGAATTTTTCCAATGCAGCATCGTTAAATTGTTTATTTTGTTTGGCTCCGTCAAAAACAGATTTCAAATAACCGATCCGTAATTTTTTTATGTCAATCTTTTCGGGAGAATAGACAAACGGCACATCGTAAATAGTCGGGTCAATTCCGTCCGGACCGTATATTGCGTGAAACACTATTGCGCAGTCTTCAACAGATCGGCAAATCGGACCGATTTTATCCATTGACCAGCTTAATGCCATTGCACCGGTTCGGCTGACTCTTCCGTACGTCGGTCGCAAGCCGGTTGTTCCGCACACTGTTGAA
>JACFMZ010000134.1 GCA_019455105.1 Bacteroidota bacterium
GCCATCCGGTGATTCCGGAATTAAAATCGTAAAGAATCGCCGGGGCAACAGCGCGGTTTGAATAGTGGAGTGTAATATTATCAACATAAATTGTATCGGTTGCTTTTCCGTTGTTTAAATTTGTTGAGCCAACTGTGAATTGAAGTTTGGTAATAGTAATCGGAAAATCAACCGTGCCTCCCGCCGTGGGCGTTGTATTAACAAGACGAAAGACAACATCTTTCCATTCATTATTCCAATTAACAACGGATGTAGCGGTGATGAAAAATTCCTGGTTATCTTTATCTCTAAAAAATAATTTTACAGTATGTCCGCCGCCGTCGCCGTATAATTTTATGCGGATGGTATCCGGTCTGCTTGAAATTGGAAGTGTCGTTTCCATAATTGCATTGGCGCCGGGAAGACTATTAAAAATTATTCTATACGCCGGCGGAGTCGGTATGACCGGATCGGTCGAAAGTGAAAACGAAATAACCGTGTCGGCCGGATTTGTTACTTTACTTTCCCAAAAATCAACATCGTCAAATTTCTCAACGATTGTGGTGGTATCATTTCCAGCGGAAGAATAGGGAATAGTGAACGTCAGCGTATCAATTTTTGCCGTAACAGATCCGCTTCCAAAACCGGTGGAAGTAACAATTCCATCCGTGCTTACATTTAAATTTGTTGCATTGACCTGATACGTCAGCTGTGTATTTAATAAAACAACGGAGCGATTATCCGAATCAATTCCTTTTGCAAGAAAAGTAAGCTGCTCTCCAGGAACCATTGTCAAAATAGAGGGAAAGATGCGGATTTTTTGCAGGACCCGCACAACAACTTTTACCGAATCAGAAATTGAATTATACCGAACATACACCCAGCCGCTGTCATTAGCAATTTTTGAATGAAATAATCCCGTTGAATCAATTGTTCCGATTGCGGTATCGGCGCTCCATGCTATCTCAGAAGGAAGGGCGATTGGATTTTGATATTCATCTCTTCCTTCAACATGAAATTTAAACGTTCCGCCTTGAAAAATTTCAGCCCGGTCTTCAAGAATATTTAAATAATGTAATGTGCCGACCGGCGCAGAACTGATAATCTGCAGCGTATTGGCAACGCTTCGTTCGCCGCCGGGATCGGACGGAGAGTTTGCGACTTCACCTCGTACCACCATTGTTGTTGAACCGCCTCCGTCGAGATTAAAAGCATTGGTAACGCCGAACCGCAGTAGAAAATTTGCCATATCGGTAAATGTCATTCCAATGCTGGAAGCCTGTCTGCCGTCAACCGTGCAGAGAAATAATTTTGAACTGTCGGCGTTCATTCCCAAAAACGTGCGCGGATGGCGAACGTCATTAAATCCCGATCCTGTTCCGTCATGATCCCCGAGCGTTGGATAGGCAACACCATCTTTAATTAATCTTCCGTGTCCGCCGATTAATTGGGTAATTTTTTTTATGGGAACGCCTGAACGCAGAGTATAACCGGCGTATAATTTTACGGTATCATTAACAGAAAAATTATTTGTAAGAAATGAAGCAGGATTTCCGCTCGCGCCGGAAATAACATATCCCGAATTCGGAATTGCCAAATTACCATTTCCTTTTTGAGTAACAACAACAAGCAGCGTATCATTCACCGTCATTGAAGGGGAGATGACCTGCACGGCAATTTCCTGTCCTGTTTGGTCGGTTCCGGTTGTTGCTCCTTTAAAGGAAGAAAAAAGTATTGTTTGGTTGCTGCCTCGTGCAGTGTTTCCGCCGTTTAAAGTCAGCGGCGTTCCGCTTTTTGTAAAAATTTTTCCGTTAAAAATAAAGCCGTCAATCAGCGGTTTCTTCTCTTCGGTCAGCGCAAAGTGAGATTGGTTGGAAGAAAGTCCGAGAACAACTTTTCCGTTAACCACCTGGTTATCAATGGGCCAGCCGGTTTCAAAACTAAAAAAGTCGGCATTAATTGCCCCAATCACTCTATGCCCGACTCTGTCGTTGGCGGCAGATTGAACCGTCGTTCTTGTTAAACCGTTCGGTTTATACGATTCAAGCGTGATGTTGGGATTTTTCAAATCTACTTCCAGCACATCCACCGTCAGCGGACCGGAAAGTAAAAATTTTGTATGCACAACTCCTTCCGTAACAATTTTTGAAGAAGTCGTATCGGAAAGGAAGGCAAAAGCGTGAAGAGTAACAGCGAATAAGAGTGTAAGTATTTTTTTCATAATGCTGTGTCCTTTTATTAAGTAGATAATTACTAAAAAAAGTTACATCCAACAGCACAAATCTTCGGTAAGTATTTTCTTTGAACGTATAGAGTTTTAATTACTGATATGTTTTATCAGCATGTCATTTCAGAATGTTGTCACAAGGGGAGTGAAGTGACATAAGGAGTCTTGTGCATTATACAAAAAAATTTTGAAATTTTCCTATATAACTGGTATTAAATCGATTGGTTTTAATACTCTGTAGAATATAAACGTAATATATGGAAGTAATGAACTATGCAGAATAATGGAAGTTTTAAGAACTGTGGACCGTAGCGGGATCGAACCGCTGACCTCTACAATGCCATTGTAGCGCTCTCCCAGCTGAGCTAACGGCCCCTTTAAGAATAAATTCCTGAACAAATATAGGAAACAAATTGAAGAAAGAAAATAATTTCTTTATACTGAAGTAAATTTATTTGCAATAATTCAGTGTGTTCATCCTCTAAATCGGTTTATATGTTCGAATTTCATATTGCGGAAACTGTTCGTAAAAAATACCGGATTGATCAATCCCTCTTCTCATTTTCGGGGAATGTTATCTTTCCAAATTTTCGCTCCGTAAGAGAAACGGCGGCGCGAATCAACAGTATTCGAACTTCTTCTCATTCCCCGCTTAAAACAATCAGAGCCGGAGAGCTTAATGCCATGGGCTTGCTGGATGAAATCGGTCACTTTCTTATTCGAATGTATGATGAAAAAGAAAACCCCGGAGTTATTGAACGCGCCTACAATTTCCTGTGCCGAAAAATTGGAAATAAAAAAACCGATAATACGCTGAAACAATTTATATCGCAATTTCCCTCCACCGGCATTTTTAACGGAACACAAACAATAGAAGAATATTTTAATGGTTCAACAGAAGGAAAAGCGCATCGTTCTATTGTGTTAGAAGAAATGATTATGCTGTACATTGCCAATCTCAATCCGGCAAATGCACCGTTCAAAGAATTTTTTGACGATTCTAAACTGATAAAAAAAACTTCCTATTCCATTATCCTCAAACAGTTAGAAAAATTTTTTCTTCAGGAAAAACCATTCGGACCGGATAGCCAATTTCTTTTTGATGTCTTGAAAGCTCCGATCCTTTCGCATCCGCATTCGTTAGAAGCGCAGCTCGGATATTTTAAAAAACGCTGGGGACTTCTTCTTTCAACAAAATATTTCGATAAGATTCTCTTAAGTTTTGAATTTTCAAAAGAAGAAGAACAGTTTCTTTGGAATAATAAACATGGCGTCGGCGATGGCGCGGTTGAAACATTTGTTCCGGAATATAAACGAATAATATCGGAAGAAGAAAGACTCCGCCTCGCAAAACATTCAAACGTTCGTCCTGAAGATTACTTGTATGCAGAACATGAGCGCTTCACGGCGGACAGCGAATGGATGCCGAATGTTGTTATCATTGCAAAAAATACGTATGTGTGGCTGGATCAGCTTTCAAAAAAATATCAGCGCGAAATCCGCCGGCTCGATCAAATTCCCGATGCAGAATTGGATCAGCTTGCGAAATGGAATTTTACCGGACTGTGGCTGATCGGCGTGTGGGAACGAAGCCATGCTTCAAAAAGAATTAAACAGTTAACCGGCAACAGCGACGCCGTCTCTTCCGCGTATTCATTGTTTGATTACGAAATTGCTTACGATTTAGGAGGGGAAGAAGCGTTTCAAAATTTAAATTACCGCGCATGGCAGCGGGGAATTCGACTGGCGGGGGATATGGTGCCTAATCATATGGGAATTTTTTCGAAGTGGATTATTGAGCATCCGGAATATTTTATTCAGTCTGAATGTCCGCCGTATCCGAATTACCGCTTCACCGGTTACAATCTTTCAGAACATCCCGATATTGAATTACGTATTGAAGACGGATACTGGTCGCGAAGCGATGCGGCGGTGGTGTTTCAGCGAATTGATAAACGCAGCGGTGAGGTGCGCTATATTTATCACGGCAACGACGGCACCAATATGCCGTGGAACGACACCGCGCAGTTGAATCTTCTGCGCGCGGATGTTCGTGAAGCAATTATTCAAAATATTTTTCACGTTGCGCGAAAATTTTCCATTATCCGTTTTGATGCGGCAATGACGCTTGCAAAAAAACATTATCAGCGGTTGTGGTTTCCGTTACCGGGAACTTCGGGAGTTCCTTCGCGTCAGGATCACGGCATGTCTCGCTCGGAATTTGACGCGCAGTTTCCCAATGAATTTTGGCGGGAAGTTGTTGACAGAATAAATTCCGAAATGCCGAACACGCTGCTGCTGGCGGAAGCGTTTTGGCTGATGGAAGGATATTTCGTCCGCACGCTCGGCATGCATCGTGTGTACAACAGCGCCTTTATGCACATGTTAATGAAAGAAGAAAATAATAAATTTCGGAACCTGATTAAGAATACACTCGAATTTAATCCGGAAATTTTAAAGCGGTATGTAAATTTTATGAGTAATCCGGATGAACAAACGGCTGTTGCACAGTTCGGAACAGGAGATAAATATTTCGGTATTGCCACAATGATGGTTACGCTTCCCGGACTGCCGATGTTCGCCCACGGACAGATTGAGGGTTTTACCGAAAAATACGGAATGGAATACCAGCGCGCGTATTACAACGAACAGCCGAATGAATATCTTGTGCGGAGACATGAAGCAGAAATCTTCCCGCTGATGAAAAAACGGTATTTATTCAGTCAGGTGGCAGATTTTGAATCGTACGATTTTTATGATGAGCGCGGTTTTGTGAATGAAAATGTTTTTGCGTATTCCAACAAAGCGGGTGAGGAACGGACGATTGTGTTCTTTCATAATAAATTTGAAGAAACACGGGGGCGCATTCATTTGTCTAATCCTAAAAGCATCGGAAGCGAGCAGGAAGGGAAACTCAGACAGATTCACATTGCCGGCTCGCTGCAAATAAAAAATGATGAACGAATATTCTATCTATACAGAGAACATCGCACCAATAATGAATATCTGCGGAACGGAAAAGAACTTTGGGATGAAGGATTCAACATTGAACTGCGCGCTTTTGAATACGCTGTGTTTCTCGATTTTAGAGAAGTTTATGACGCGCACGGCGAATACCGCGAACTTGCATCGCAGCTGCATGGAAGGGGAACAACAAATATTCAATCTCTTTTATTGGATTTGAGACTGCGTCCTGTTCATAATTCAATTTTGTTATTATTTAATCCGGAATTATTGACAGCAATAATTTCTTCCGACGGTACTGATAAAGATGAAGAAGCGAAACGTTTTCAGCAACAGTGGAATGCCGCGTTCCAAACTCTCTCTGAATATACTTCGGTGCACTTTGATACGGAAGAAAACGAAAATCCGATAAAAGAATTTTTTGACATAAAGGAATTTCTCTATTCATATTATAAAACTTCGGAAGATAAGATAGGAATTTTTTCAATTACCAAACCTATTGAATATATTCTGATTGTAATTTTAGTATTTCTCTTTTTAGAATTTATAAAAAATAAATTTTCTCGTTTAGGAAACAATGCTATTCTCAAAGAAGTGCGGATAGAGAATGCCGTAAGAAAAATTTTAGCACAGTATCATCCTCTGTCCGGTGAAACTGAAAATGATACCAAATTACTTTTTGTTCTACTCTCCGGTAATACTATGTTCAGGCAAAAGGATATTTCGCTTGAGCAAAAATTTGAATTGTTATTTAATGATTATGAGACTGCAGATTTCTTGAATATTCACCAATACAACTCTGCGTGGTATCTTAATAAAGAACAGTGTGAAAATGCTCTTTCATGGCTCTGGTTTGTCTCGTTTTTTAAAGAAAGCCGCGAGCTTACAACAATGAAAAAAAATAATCTGTTAGATGCTCAGCAGAAAATACTTCAATCTCTGTTTACCATGCTGGCAGAATCGTCGTATCAGCTGGAAACATTTAAGGAACGGCTGGCAGCGCTCTCTGAACAAAATATTGCGGTATCTACAAAAAAGAAATCCCGTACTGTGCGTGTCCAAAAACAATCATCGGAAAACAGCACGACGATAAAAATAGGAGAGGGGAAAGTAATGAAACCGGTAAAAAAGAAATAAGAAGTTATCATTCGGTCTTAATTTCTGCTTGACTTTAGAAAATTTCTCGGTATATTTGTATGACCGTTGTGACACTTCCTCCCCTGGGTGTTGCACACAAAAAGGTCAAGCCAGACGGACCCCCAACGTCTGGCTTTTTTATGAAAAAGGAGCAGCTATGGCAAAAGAAATAAAAAAGCAAAAGAAAATTCGCAAAGAAGAAATTTTAAGTCTGGAGCCGATTAATTATAAAATTATCGGTGCGGGCTTGGCGGTAATTCTTCTCGGATATGTTGCGCTTGATTCAAAACCGTGGGATGGTGTGCTGGCATTGGATGTTGCGCCGATTCTTTTAGTCCTCGGATATTGCGTCATTGTTCCGTTTGGAATAATTTTTAAGAAAAAATCAAAAAGTTCGGAACCGGGAACATCATTGTCGTTGTGAGTTGTTGCCGGAAAAAAAAATTACATC
>JACFMZ010000135.1 GCA_019455105.1 Bacteroidota bacterium
AAGAAAAATTAGAAGGACATGAAGGAACAAAACAAAAACCGGAAAAAGCGCCGAAACAGCCTCGGGTAAAAGTCAAGGTTCCGGAAGAATTACGGGAAGAACGGACAGCTCAAAAAATTGAAGCAGAAAAAACAGAGCCGGTAATGGAAACTCCGCCGGCAGAAGAAAAAAGTATTGAAGAAAATTACGACGCTGCAGCCGTAAGGGAAGAACTTGAAACAGAAGAGAAGCAGGAAGTTTCAGAAGAAGTTCTTCCGCAGGAAGAAGTAACAGCTGCAAAAACAGAAACAGCGGAAGCAGAAGTACAAATTGTTGAAACCGCTGACGAAGAAAATCTTGAAACCATTGAAGAAGAAATTGCCGCACAGTTTGAGCATCAAACCATAAAAATATTCGGTGCTCGCGGCTTGGAAGGAGAATCAGCATTAGACCGAGAAGACAATTTAAAACAGAACATACCACAAAGCCCGTCCGAGGAAAACGAATCAGGATGGAGCAAGTGGAAAAGCAAAGTCAAGACGTTCTTCCGGAAGTTGTTCGGTTAAACAGATTTCTTGCGATGGCGGGCATTGCTTCACGGCGCGCCGCGGAAGAATTTATTCTCAACGGAGAGGTAAAACTTAACGGCGCTGTTGTTACCGAACTGGGAACCAAAGTGCACGTAAATAAGGATGCGGTCTCCGTGCGCGGAAAAACCGTTTCTCTTTCTCAACATCTTGTGTACATTTTGCTTCACAAGCCGAAAGATTATATCACCACGGCAAGCGATGAAAAAGGGCGCCGCACGGTTTTAGATCTTGTCAATGTTCCGCAAAGAATTTTTCCCGTCGGCAGGCTTGACCGGAACACCACCGGCGCGCTGCTGTTAACCAATGACGGCATGCTGGCAAATAAGTTAATGCACCCTTCAAGCAATGTGATAAAATCGTATCATGTTTCTCTTTCTTCTTCGCTGGAAATGGCGCACGCCGAAAAACTTGCGCGCGGAGTTTTTCTTGAAGACGGAAAAACCGCGCCGGCAGAAATTGAACTGATTCCCGGAACAAAAAATAAAGAAGTGGTTGTACACATTCATGAAGGGAAAAATAGACAGGTGCGCCGGATGTTTGAATCGTTCGGTTATGAAATTGTGAAACTCCATCGTGCGGCGTATGCTGGCTTAACCCTTCGCAATGTGGGTAGAGGAGGGTGGCGCTATTTAACGCCGAAAGAGATCCGCAATTTAAAAGAAATGGTGTTGCCGGAAAAACTTACTGAAAGAAAATAAAAAGGAAAAATTACTCTCTATGCAATTTCAACGCTCATCCGGAATTTTACTACATCCTACCTCGCTGCCGGGTCCCTTTGGTTCCGGCGATCTCGGCGCTTCGGCGTATCATTTTGTTGATTGGCTGGTTGTTGCCGGGCAATCATTATGGCAGATGCTTCCGCTTGGTCCCGTCGGTATGGGAGATTCGCCGTATATGTCTTTTTCTGCGTTCGCCGGGGAAGCGCTTCTTGTTAATCTTCAGGAATTAGTTGAACGAGGCTGGCTGAACCAAAACGAATTAAAAGAGACTCCTTCGTTTTCCGAAAAGAAAATCCATTACGGCGATGTCCGTGCCTATCGCTTTGCGAAACTTCGCCTTGCCGCAAAAAATTTCTTTACATCGAAAAAGAAATCTGACCATGACGACTTTGCGGAATTTTGTAAAAAGCAAAAATCGTGGCTTGAAGATTATGCGCTCTTCATGGCGCTCATCGGAAAATACAACGGAAAAGAATGGAGCGAGTGGGATGAAGGAGTAGCAAAACGAAAATCGGCATCGCTGAAGCAGGCACGGATTGAACTTGCCGATGAAATTAAGTTTTGGGAATTTACGCAATGGTGTTTCTTCCGGCAATGGTTTGCATTAAAGAAGTATGCCAACGACCGCGGCGTAAAAATTATCGGCGATATTCCGATCTTTGTTGCTTTTCAAAGCGCCGATGTGTGGGCGCATCCGGAACTCTTTTTTATTGATAAAAATTTGAAGCCGATTTTTGTCGCCGGTGTTCCGCCGGATTATTTCAGCGAAACGGGACAGCGCTGGGGAAATCCGCTGTATCGCTGGAACAAGATGCATGACGAGAATTATTCCTGGTGGATTGACAGAATCAAGATGACCTTATCGCTGGTTGATATTGTCCGCATCGATCACTTCCGCGGATTTGTTGGCTACTGGGAAATTCCGGCGGAAGAAAAAACCGCCGTAAAAGGGCGCTGGGTTAAAGGTCCATCGGAAAAATTATTTGATGCCATACAAAAGAAACTCGGTAAACTTCCGATTATTGCGGAAGATCTCGGCGTCGTAACGCCCGAAGTGGTTACGCTCCGCGAGCGATATAATTTTCCCGGAATGAGAATTTTACAGTTTGCCTTTGCCGGCGATATGAAAAATACATTTCTCCCTCACGCCTATGAACCGAATACGGTTGTGTACAGCGGAACGCATGATAACGACACAACAATCGGCTGGTTTAAAACGGCAACCGAACGCGAGCGGGAATTTGTTAAACGCTACGTCGGCAATGACTGCAAAGATATTTCCTGGGAGTTTATCCGTCTCGCCATGCAGTCGGTTGCGGATATGGCGGTCTTCCCGATTCAAGATGTTCTTTCGCTCGATACTGAAGCGCGGATGAATATGCCGGGAAAGGCATTAGGAAATTGGGCGTGGCGGTTTACGTGGGATTTATTTCAGCCGTGGCATGCGTTAAAGCTCTACGAACTTTCTGCACTCACAAACAGAACAAAACCGGACCGGTTAACTTTGCCGGAATATCCCAACGGGAAAAAACAGCCGTAAATTTATAGAGGACAATATGAAATATTCTCTTCCATTTTTTGCATTAATTTTTTTTGCCGGCTGTGCATCTGTACAAACGGTGAAAGAACCTTCTACGCCGACGGAAAAACTGCAGACAACTCTCTCGCAGATGTTTAACGATTCAAATTTTGTGAATGCACACTGGGGTGTGTTAATTAAATCATTGCGAACCGGCGAAACGCTGTATGCACAGAATGAAAAGAAAATGTTTATGCCGGCTTCCAATATGAAATTGTTTGCAACAGCGTCGGTGCTTTCAGCGTTATCTCCCGATTTTCAATACCGGACAGTACTTACAACGAACGGAACGATTTCAAACGGAGTTCTGAACGGAAATATTATTATGCACGGCAGCGGAGATCCTTCCATTGCAACGCGTTTTACCGACAGCAATGCAACAAAAGTTTTTGAACAGTGGGCGGATAGTTTAAAGGCGAAAGGAATCACATCAATCAGCGGAAATTTAATCGGCGATGATAATTGTTTCGATGAAGAAAATTACGGCGAGGGGTGGTCGGCAGATTATGAAACGGATTATTATGCGGCGCAAATCAGCGGAATTTCTTACAACGATAATTGTATAGATGTTACACTGACGGCAGATTCTGTCGCCGGCAATCCGTGCGTAATTGCTCTTTCGCCGAAGACGCAGTATGTAATATTCATCAATAAAACGAAAACCGTTCCACAGGATTCCGGAAGAAGGATTTGGTTCAGCCGAAAGCGTGGAACGAACATTGTAACTATTGAAGGAACGCTTCCGCAAAACGGAAAAGAGTGGATTGAATCGGTTACCGTTGATAATCCGACACTGTATGCGTTAACCGTGATGAAGGAAGTTTTTATTTCAAAAGGAATTTCAGTAAACGGGAATGTTGTGGATATCGACGATCTTCAGAGCGTGCCAGATACATCCAATTCAATTCAGCTTGCATCATACTTATCTCCGTCGCTTTCGGAAATTGCTGCAGCAACAAATAAACCGAGCCAGAATTTATACGCCGAGCAGCTTTTCCGAACGATTGGCTTTCAGAAGTTAGGGATCGGCTCAATGGAAAAGAGCAAACAGTTTATCTATCCGACTCTTTCATCCTGGGGAGTGGATACTGTTCGCTTACGAGCGAGCGATGCGTCGGGGCTTTCACGATTGGATTTAATTACGCCGAGCGATATCGTTTCAATTTTAACCGGAATGTATAACGGTCCGTACCGCACTTCGTTTTATGAATCCCTGCCGATTGCCGGTGTTGACGGAAGTATTAAAGGAAGAATGAAAGGAACGAAAGCCGAAGGAAATGTTCATGCAAAAACCGGATTCATCGGTTATGTTCGTTCGCTTTCGGGGTATGTAACCAGCAGCGATGGCGAGCCGATTGTATTTTGCATGATTGCCAACAATTATACGGTGCCGACAAGATTAGCAGAAAAAATTCAAAACGATGTCTGCGTAATGCTGGCAGAATTTCAACGTACAATGAATACTTCATTAAATTAAACTAGTTCATGGAACAACAAGAAGAATACCGCGAAGAGTTAAATGAGTTAATGAGACGCAGACGCGAAGAGCTTGAGCATCTTCAGCGCGCCGGCGTCAATCCGTACCCGTATGAGTTTCAGCGAAATTCATACGCGCAGGAAATTTTAGAAAAATTTAAAGACGGAATGCCGCAGTGGATTGTGGCTATTGCCGGACGCATTATGTCCATACGAAGAATGGGGAAAGCTTCTTTTTGCCACATTCAGGATATGACCGGAAAAATTCAAGCCTATATCCGCAAAGATGATATCGGCGAAGCATACGATTATTTTAAGCTTTTAGATATCGGCGATATTATCGGCATTGAAGGATTTATTTTCAGAACCAAAATGGGAGAAGTTTCTGTTCACGCGCAAAAGTTAGAACTTCTTTCAAAATCGCTCAGACCGCTTCCGGTGGTAAAAGAAAAAACCGACGAGCATGGAAACAAGCTTACGTTCGATCCGTTCTCGGATAAAGAATTACGCTACCGCCAACGGTATGTTGATTTAATTGTGAATCCGGAAGTGCGTAATACGTTTATCAAACGCACAATGATATTGCGTGCCATGAGAAAATTTTTGGATGAGAAAAATTTTCTAGAAGTAGAAACTCCTGCACTTCAGCCGATTTACGGCGGCGCCAGCGCGCGTCCGTTCCAGACACATCACAACGCGCTTGATATACCGCTGTTTCTTCGTATTGCAGATGAATTATATTTGAAGCGGTTGATCGTCGGCGGATTTGACGGCGTATATGAAATTGCCAAAGATTTTCGCAACGAAGGAATGGACCGCACGCATAGTCCCGAATTTACGATGATGGAATTGTATGTTGCGTATCGGGATTATAAATGGATGATGGAACTTGTTGAGCAGATGGTTTATTCAATCGCTCAGGCGTTAAACAGCAATGCCAAAGTAAAGCTCGGAGAAAACGAAATTGATTTTACTCCGCCGTGGCAGCGATTAACAATGTTCGGCGCTATTGAAAAATATTCTGGAAAACAGCTCCGCGGAAAATCCGAAGCCGAACTGCGGGCAGTTGCCAAAGAGCTTCACATCGATCTCGATCCGAAAATCGGCGTAGGGAAAATTATTGACGAAATTTTCAGCGTTACCGTGCAGCCGTATCTAATTCAGCCCACCTTTATTATGGATTATCCTGTTGAACTTTCTCCGCTGGCAAAAAAACACCGCAGCGAAGAGGGGCTTGTTGAACGTTTTGAAGGATTTGTCAACGGTCAGGAAATTTGTAATGCCTTTTCCGAATTGAATGATCCGTTGGATCAACGGGCACGTTTTGAAGAGCAAGTGCGTTTACGAGAAAGAGGCGACGACGAAGCGCAAACGATGGATGAAGATTTTCTCCGCGCTCTTGAATACGGAATGCCCCCCACGGCGGGTTTGGGAATCGGAATCGACCGGCTGGTGATGCTTCTTACGCAGCAAGAGCATATCCGCGACGTTATTCTTTTCCCGCAAATGCGACCGGAAAAATAAACTTTTTTTCATCGAACAAATTCCGAATTGCCTGAGAGTTGCTTTTTTCTCAATTTGTTTGTTATTTCATTCGACTGTCATTTATCATTTTTCAACATAAAATCAATTGGCTTGTTTATGCGAGTAGATTTGAGGAGTATTTTAATGAAGAAGCGTTTTTCGTTTGTTGTTGTGTTCGGGTTGTTTACCGTTGCCTTTTTGGGCGGCGCATATTTTAATGAACTTATTTCCGGTGATAATATTTATGAGCAGCTCTCGAAATTTAAAGATGTGCTCAGCATAACCGATAAATTTTATGTTGATGATGTTGATACGGGAAAATTAACGGAAGATGCCATTAACGGCATGCTGTCGAATCTTGATCCGCATTCCGTTTACATTAAACCGGAAACTTTAAAAAAGGTGAATGAAGATTTTAAAGGAAAGTTTGAAGGGATCGGTATTGAATTTTCCGTTGTGAACGATACTATTACAGTTGTTCAGCCCATCGGCGGCGGACCGAGCGCTCAGGTAGGAATACTTTCAAACGATAAAATAGTGAAGATTGATGGAAAAAGCTCTATCGGCTTTTCAAATGATCAGGTGATAAAAAATTTGAAAGGTCCGAAAGGAACAAAAGTTGCCGTTACTATTTACAGACCCGGCGTAAATGATTTGCTGGAATTTGAAATTGTCAGAGACGTTATTCCGCTCTATTCTGTTGATGTCTCCACAATGCTGAATCAGGAAACCGGTTATATTAACGTCACCCGGTTTGCTGAAACAACAAACAACGAAATGATTGCGGCGTTAGAAAAATTAAAAAAAGACGGCATGAAACAACTGGTGCTGGATTTGCGTTATAATC
>JACFMZ010000136.1 GCA_019455105.1 Bacteroidota bacterium
TCGGAGTGCTGTACGGTTTACTGATTGACGCTGTCGGCTATGTTTCAATTTTTTTAATAACCATATCTTTTTCTTTACTCGGATTTTTTTTATTATACACCACGGTAAACGATCCGAGAGAACAATATTTTTAAAATATCATGAGACCAACATCAATTAAACAAACCGACAATAATACCATTACTTTTACGTGGGATGACGGAATGGTAACGCCGTTTACCATTCAACAATTACGTGATGAATGTCCCTGCGCCAGCTGCAAAGGAGAAACTGTTCTTCTGTATCAATATTCACCCGGCGCCAGACGACAGCTTCCGGGACATTATGATCTAAAATCAATTGAACCAGTCGGAAGTTATGCCGTGCAGATTACCTGGGGAGACGGACACGGAACCGGTTTGTACTCGTGGGACTATTTGCGTAATCTTCACATTAAAAATCAACAGAAATAAAATTACTTCGTATGAATAAAAAACTGCGCAACGAATTAATTGCACGAGCCAATCACGCAAAAGAAACATCGTATTCGCCCTATTCGCAGTTTCGTGTCGGTGCTGCAGTATTGACTGATGACGGAACAATTTTTGAAGGATGTAATGTCGAGAATGCCTCATACGGACTTGCGATCTGCGCCGAGCGGAATGCAATTTTTCAAGCCGCTCATGCAGGAAAGAGAAAAATTACCGCTGTTGCCGTAACGTCGGATGAAAAAACATTTATTACACCGTGCGGCGCATGCCGTCAGGTGATTGCGGAATTTGCGGACGGCTCAACTGATATTATTCTTTCGACAAAAGAGGGAAAATCAAAAATTGTAAAGTTTGAAAAAATTTTCCCGACACCGCCGAAGTTAGAAAAATTAAAAAAGAAATGATTATTCGCATTGCCAGCACGCGCGCGCCGAAAGTGGAAGGAGTGAAACGGGCATTTAAGAAAGCCGCCGAAAAGTTTCATTTTTCTTTCAGTGAAATTCAATTCGCAACGGTACATGCTTCCAGCGGAGTTTCTGCTACGCCGAACTCTCTTCACGAATTAATGCTGGGAGCAAAACAACGCGCCGAATCCGTCTTTGAACAGTGCACTCTCAGCATTGGTGTTGAAGGAGGATTATTTCAGGAACACGGAAAAGTCTTTCTGCAAAGCTGGACATGCGTATATGACGGTGCTGAATTCCATTACGGTTGTTCCGGTGCGGTTGAAATTCCTCAACAGCTTGCCGCTGAAGTTTTGAAAAACGGAATTGAGCTGGGTGTGGTGATTGATTCCTTTGCCGAGAAGCAGGATGTGCGGAGTAATCAAGGAACATTTGGAATTTTGACGAATGATTTAATTACCAGAGAAGATTCCTTTGAGCTTGCAACGCTGACGGCATTGATGCCGTATTTCAATAAAAAATTATATACAAGAGATGTACGCTGCTTGTAAGAAAATATTTTTTGCCGCAGCACGACTTTTTATTCAGCTCTTGGAATGAAGTATAAGTTATTATTTTCAGAAAAATTATTCTTCGCTGCAACCATTTATTGTATCAATTAAATTGAGAAACGGAAAAAATTATGAAAAAAATTTTCATTCTTCTTCTGCTTGCACTGCCGCTTTTTGCGCAGGAGCAAAAAGAGCACCGCATTATCGTTTCGGGCAATGCCGAAATGCAGGTGTCGGCAGATGTTGCAGAATTTACTTTCAGCGTAAAAGGTGTCGGTGCAACTCTTCGCGGCGCGGTTGAAGATGCTGCGCGAAAAGTGCAGCTCATTTCCAATCGGTTAATAAAACTCGGCATTCCTGGAAAAAATATCGCCACCGGTTCGTTTTACAGCGCAGAAAATTTCGGCGATAAATCGTTTTGGTCGTCGGCGCGGGATTATCAAACAAAGATGGAAGTTTTTGTGCGTCTTGATTCCCTTGTGCTTCTTGATAAAGCAATTTTTACCGTGAGCGAAGGGCAGATAGAAAATATTTCCAACATTTCCTTCTCACTGAAAAAAGCTGACACCGAAAAAAACAACGTTCTTCGTGAGGCAGTAAAAAAGGGAAAAGAAAAAGCCGAAGCGATGGCAAACCAGCTTGGCGTCTCGCTCGGCGGTGTCGTGAATATTGAAGAACAATTCTCAAATATCTATGCACCGGCTCCCCGCACGGCGCGGACAATGATGTTGAAAGCCGACGGCGGAACAGAGAACGCAATTCCTGCCCAGACATTGACACTGCAGGCAGCCGTGCGGATTATTTTTGAAATAAAATAAAAAAGAAAGCGGCTGTATCGGGGACGGAAAATTATTCATAACATCTCACATTAAACAACAGGTATCGTATGTCCAGCACACTTCAGCGAACCCTTCCTCTGCTTTTTGAAACCAGCGTTAAACAATTTCCAACGAATGTTGCCATGTGGGAAAAGAAAGGCGATACTTTTAAGGGAACAACGTATTCGGAATTGCAGACTTCAATTCATCGCTGCGGAGCAGGACTTTTAAGACTGGGAATAACAAAAGGCGACCGCATTGCATTGATTGCTGAAGGAAGAAACGATTGGGTGATTTCGGAATTAGGAATTCTCTATACCGGTGCAATTAATGTTCCTATCTCCGTAAAAGTGGAAGAGAGAAACGATTTGAAATTTCGCCTTGCACATTCAGGATGCCGCATGGCAATTGTATCCGGCGGACAGGCGGAAAAAATTCGCACTATCAATCATGATCTTCCTGAATTGGAAAAAATAATTTTGCTTGATGGCAATGCGCAAAGCGATGATGAAATAACATTTTCCACGCTGCTGGAAATCGGCGCTGAATATCTAAAATCGAATCGAAAAGAATTTGACGCTCATTGGCAGACCATTAATGAATATGATGCGGCGAATATCTGCTACACTTCCGGCACTACAGCCGACCCGAAAGGAATTATTCTTACCCACCGTAACTATACGGCAAATGTTGAACAGGCAACCGCCATGCTTCCGATTCCGCAGCAATATTGTTCACTCTTAATTCTTCCGTGGGATCATTCGTTTGCGCACACCGCGGGAATTTATACGCTGTTGAAAAACGGCGCCAGTATGGCATCGGTTCACACCGGAAAAACGGCACTGGAAACATTAAAGAATGTTCCGGTAAACATTAAAGAGATAAAACCGGCATTTCTTTTAAGCGTACCGGCGCTGGCAAAAAATTTTAGAAAAAATATTGAAAAAGGAATTCGTGAAAAAGGTCCGAAGGTTGAAAAACTTTTTACTAAAGCGCTTCAACTTGGTTACAAAATTAACGGCATCGGCTGGGATAAAGGGAAGCATGGTTCGATGATTGAAAAATTGCAATACAAACTTTTTGATTTGCTGATTTTCAAAAAAGTGCGTGAAGCTTTCGGCGGACGGCTTGAATTTTTTATCGGCGGCGGCGCGCTGTTAGATATTGAACTGCAGAAATTTTTTTATGCTATCGGTGTGCCGATGTTTCAGGGATACGGTTTAACGGAAGCTGCGCCGATTATTTCCGCCAATGTTCCGAAACGGCATAAGCTCGGATCTTCCGGTTCTATTGTTGCCGATCTTCAGATTAAAATCTGTGATGAGCAGGGGAATGAACTTCCTGTCGGCAGACAGGGAGAGATTGTAATTAAGGGAGAAAATGTGATGGCGGGGTATTGGAAAAATGAAAAAGCAACACGCGAAACAATCCGCGACGGATGGCTGTACACCGGCGATCTGGGATATCTTGACGATGATAATTTTCTTTACGTGCTCGGCAGAGCAAAAAGTCTGCTCATCGGTCACGATGGTGAAAAGTACAGTCCGGAAGGAATTGAAGAAGCACTCGTAGGAAATTCGCCGTATATCGAGCAGGTGATGTTGTACAACAACCAATCGCAGTACACCGTAGCGCTTATTGTTCCTTCCAAAGAAAATATTTTACGCTACTTGCAGCAGAATAATCTTTCGCACCATTCCGACGAAGGGCAAACGGCAGCGCTGAAATTACTTGAAAAAGAAATTGCGGAATATAAAATCGGCGGTAAATATTCCGGCGAATTTCCCGAGCGCTGGCTTCCGGCGGCAACAGCAGTTCTCGGCGAAGGATTTACGGAACAAAATCATTTCTTAAACAGTACGCTGAAAATGGTTCGCGGAAAAATTACGGAATTCTATAAAGACAGAATTGAATATTTGTTTACTGCCGAAGGGAAAAATATTCTCAATCATCAAAATAAAAATATTATAAAACGCATTGAGTAAAATCAGTTGCTTGCCGGGTGAATTAATTGCCTAAAAAAATCTTCATACTTTATGAAGGAAGAACAAGGGAGTATAAAAATATTTGTGTGATTTGATTTTCAAAATCTCCATCTTTAACACGGAGATGAAATGCTTCTAATAACTGCAAACCGGAATCGTGGAGTAAACTTGCAACAAGCAAATGCGTTCCGCTGAGATGCTGAAGGATGAGGTGCACTCCATCTTGCGTAAACACCATTGGAATGTGCTGTGTGCGTTGTGCGTGTGTTACTTCCGTTACAATTCCGAGCGGATTTTTCAGGACTACTTTATATAAAAATAATACAGTGTTAAGTGCTTGGTTTTGTGTTAATGTCAAAAAACGGATTCTATTACAGCAAGATGTGTGAGAAATTCTTCAAGATGTTGTTCTTTTAATAAAGAAGGATGCTGTTTATTGTTGAAGATATTGTAGCAATGAATTCGATAGACATACGCATCTTCCGTGTGTTTGCTAAGACGGCGCACGCCGATTTCCGCGCGAACTTGAACTAATAATTTTTGTTTTATTTTACGATTGATTTTTTTTATGTAAGAAAAGTGCAAATAAAATTATTACATTTATACAAACTGATAACTACATTCTTGGAAATAATGCACTCAGATTGTATTATAAATAGATGTCTGAGTGATAGACTGCAAGAATCGGCTTTTAGCACATAATTGGGTACAAAGCAGAGTCCATCAGTCCAATAATTAGTTATACCGCTAGTGCTATATAAAGAGATATGACTTCACCTTTCATTCTAAGGAGGGTTTAACTATGCGATTAAAACATTCTATACTGTTTGCTCTATTATTTTTTGTCGGCTGTGATAAAGACAAAGGAGTTGGTCCAATTGATATTTCAGAAATTTGGCCATTAAAATCTGGCAATGTTTGGCTCTATCGTGTAGATGAACCACCGTACATTAAAGATACTCTGAAGATGGAAATTACGGGTATGATGACAGTTTCTTATTCTGGGCAAAATTATACCGTTGCGAAACGAGCATTCTATCCCGTAAGTGAGGGGGTACCTGAATATCAATGGTTGTATTGGAAAGGTCCTGATGGAATTTATTTTATGGGTGGTGTCTCTCCGACAGATACATTTATTGTAAAAGAATTAGAGTTAAAGTACCCCGCCAATGTTGGTGATACGTGGAAATGCCGTTCAGTTGCTTATTCATTAAGTCGGAAAGAATTTTATGTCAATGATACACTGACATATACTTTGATCGGAAATGATGTTTTGATTGAGACAGCGGCTAGAAATTTCAAATGCTATCAATATCGATTCAGTCAAAAGCCCGCTGATGATGTTGGGGACATCTGGGATTACAACTATTACTATTCTGTAGAAACTGGACTTATCGGAGAAGAAACCAAAAGTCAACTTATGGGAACAACAATGGACAAATACAGTCTTCTCCAAATTGTAATAAAATAAAAGTGAAAAGTGTAATGAAAAATAAGGAGGTGGTGTGGAACTTGAAGAAACCGAAGGATGGCGGCATAAAGCGGCGTCACCCTTCGAAAATCAGCCTCAATTACTTGAGACTAACACGGGGCAAGTCATTGTTTTTTTTGAAGAACCACTTTGACCTCTACCCTCACCGCTAAGTTATCAAAGCCAAAAACATTTTCCAACTTTATTGTCCGAAGGACTCCTTCGGCGGAGGATTCTAATAATGGTACGATCATTTATAGCGGTTATTTTTCTCGTAGTAATTACAGCAGTAAGCAATTTTGCACAGACACAAGAGGCGCTGAAATATGTCAATGAAAAAGATGCTTCATTAAACAGTTTGCAGTCTCGGGTTTTTGCAAAAGCAAAACAAGAGAAAGCACTTGCTTCTTATCAACTCGTTCGATTCAACAATCTTGTTTCGTTAAAAGATCAAACCTCATTTAGCATTTCTTTACCGGGAAAAACTTCATTGACAGCGAAACGAAAATGGTTCAAATCAAGAAAAGCAAATGAGTGGATGATGGGTAGTGCTTTGGGAAATAATGGTTCAATTTTTCTTTCCGTAACTGATGACGATGCTTATGGTGTTATCCATTTAGGAAATGAATTGTATTGGCTTTGGTCCTTGGGGAATGGATTACATATTTTGATCAAAGTCGATCCGAAAAAGCTTCCACGAGATGAGCCAGAAGATTGGAATCCATTGCCGCATACAAAGAAATCAGACCAATCAAAGTCTGAAGGACAAAAACAAACTGAGAAAAATGGTTTAGCAAAAACAACGAAAGATACGCCGACCATAGATGTACTTGTTGCGTACACTCCGGCTGTTGCCGCCAATCAAGGAAATATGACGAGTTTTGTTAATGCCTGTCTCGGAACAACGCTTTATAGCTTTTGGAACAGCAATATGAACGATACTCAGATTGATTTTGCAATAGTTGGAACCGTTCAAGTAAATTACAC
>JACFMZ010000137.1 GCA_019455105.1 Bacteroidota bacterium
ACTGAAGAAGATGTGCAGATGCTGAAAGCGACCGTTCCCGGAATTTCTGTCATCAGCCCTCAATACAGAAAAAATGTTTCGTTAACCTACGGCAGAAAAACAACCTCTACGGAATGCGAAGGAGTTAATCCCGATTTTGAAGAAATGCGCCGTATGTTTCCCGCCGGCGGAGGGAGATTTATTAACGCTGTTGATGTTCAATTGCAGAGGCGCGTTCTTTTTATTGGCGTGGAACTTGCGGCGGAATTATTCGGCACAGAAAATCCGGTCGGCAAATCTCTTTTTGTTGACGGTGTGCCGTTTACTATTGTCGGCGTGATGCAGAAAAAACTGCAAACTTCTATGAACAACGGACCAGATTCCTGGCGCGCCATTATGCCGTATTCAACATTCCGAACGCAATACGGAGAGTTATATGTTAATTCCATTGTTATTCAACCGACTGATCCGACGCAGCAAGAGATTGTGAAAACACGAATCAGCGAATCGTTGGGGCGAAAATATCATTTTCATCCGAATGATGAACGCGCGCTTCCGATTTGGGATTTTATTGAAGCTGAAAAAATTATGAAGAAAGTAAATATTGGAATTGAAATATTCCTCGGCGCTGTCGGATTTTTAACTCTTTTAATTGCGGGCGTTGGTGTAGCTAATGTTATGTTTGCCGTCGTAAAGGAACGAACAAAAGAAATAGGAATTAAAATGGCAATCGGCGCAAAAAAAAGTTATATCCTTTTCCAAGTGATTTTCGAAGCGCTTCTTATTTCTTTTATCGGCGGAGCTGTTGGAATTTCAATGACCTTTGCTGTTGTTTCTCTTGTCGGTTTGTTCCCTGCCGATGACGGAGCGATGCAGTTTCTCGGCCATCCGATAATTTCTTCTACCATTATTATTCTCACCGTCGGAATTCTTACCATGATAGGACTGCTGGCAGGATTTTTTCCTGCGCGCCGCGCTTCGAGTGTCAACCCGGTTGAATCACTTCGTTACGAGTAGAAGCCGGCATTTCGTATTTTGAGTTCAAGCGTATTTTTTGTATATTTGCTAACACAATGGTGAGTTGGCAGAACGGCTATTGCACCAGTCTTGAAAACTGGCGTCCGCAAGGACTTCTGGGTTCGAATCCCAGGCTCACCGCAGCAGCACTTCTAAAAATATTTAAAGAACAATTTTCAGTTTTATGCTGAGATTGTATCCAAGACTCACCTCAACAGCATTTCGCTGATTCCAAAAAAGACAAATTACTTTACCATTTTCTATTCTTTATTAGAAAAATATAAGAATATTGTGCAAAACGAATTATGATGTATCTTAGAGAAATATGAATTTTACTTGAAAGTGTTTAAATATGAATATTATTTATAGAAATAACTTTATTCCGAATGTGAAAGAAATTATTGAGGTTTATGAAAGTTCCGGAATAAACCGCCCGACAAAAGAAAAAGAGCGAATTGCAAAAATGTATAAGCACTCTAATCTTATTATTTCCGCTTGGGATAATAAAAAATTAGTCGGTATCGCAAGGGCATTAACGGATTTCTGCTATTGCTGTTATTTATCCGATCTTGCTGTTCGTTCAGATTATCAAAAAAGGGGAATCGGTAAAGAATTAATTGAAGAGATTAAAAAAATAATTAAAGAAGAAACGGCATTAATTCTTCTTTCTGCGCCAACAGCAATGGATTATTATCCAAAAATCGGGTTTGATTCAATTAAAAACGGCTATATTATTAAGCGATTGAAATAATATCGTTGTTTTCACCATTAAAGAACTATTTGTATTTCAATATAAATAATTTTATTATTGACTATTATCTGCATTATTTTATATTGATTTTCAATAATTTATCCAAAACAGTTGAAGGGAAATATTTTGAAACGGGTCTTAGTGTGTTGTTTTGTGTTTTTACAAATTGCATTTTCCAAATATCAGCAAATTGATGAAAATAACGGAAAAATTGCATCTCAAAATAATAGTATTCCTTCACTCTATAAAGAAGAGAGCACCGCTTCGGTTGATACTGCGCAGCTAAAAGCCGCTTCTCTTTTGGATACCTTAACGAATAATTCTGCATCTGATGATACCGATGAGATTTCTGTTGCGGAATTATTAGAAACTGCCCGCACGCATTATCTTTCCGCATTACAGGCGCAGTCTGAAGGCGATTCGGCAACTTCCGCAAGCGAGTTTGAATTTGCCATTCAACAATTAAATGAAGCGAGTTACTATCCCGAAATTGAAGAGAACGAAGATTTTAATGAGTTAACCAAAAGTGTTATTGAAGATTACGAGAAATATATTGCCAGCATAGACAGTCTCGGTCCGCAGAGTTCAGTTTTTGCATTACGAGAAAAATTAAATCTTGAAATAGAAAAAGTTGATATTACCAATATTTCAATTCCGCCGAGTTTAATTCCGCCGACATCAGTTCCGCTGGATATTAATGAATATTCAAAACGCGCCATTGCTTTCTTTATGGGAAAAGGAAGATCCTATATGGAAAACTGGATTTACCGCTCGGGAAAATATTTTCCCGTTATGAAAAGAATATTCAAGGAAGAAGGTTTGCCGGAAGAATTAATTTATCTGGCGATGGCTGAAAGCGGATTAAATCCGACAGCCCGCTCGTGGGCTAAGGCGGTCGGTATGTGGCAGTTTATGAAATATACCGGATCATTGTACGGACTTCATTCGAATTATTGGTATGATGAGCGGAGAGATTTTGAAAAGGCAACGCGGGCGGCAGCGCGTCACATGAAAGATCTCTATCAGCAGTATAATAATTGGCATTTGGTTTTTGTTGCCTACAATGCGGGGGCAGGGTGGGTAAACCGCGGCATCCGCCGTTCGGGTTCTACCGATTACTGGGAAATGCGAAAAAAACTTCCGCGTGAAACACGAAATTATGTTCCGCAGTATATTGCCGTTACGCTCATGGCAATGCGTCCGGAGGCATTCGGATTTGACGGTTCGCAGACTGCTGATTCGCTCTCATTTGATTATGTAACGGTTGATGATTGCGTTGATCTCGGCTTACTGGCGGATTGTGTCGGCACCTCACTAGATACGCTGAAGGAATTAAATCCTGAATTAACGCAGTGGTGTACGCCGCCGAATTACAAAGGCTATCAACTTCGCGTACCGGCAGGGAGAAAAGATATCTTTGCAGAAAATTACGCAAACATTCCGGATGATAAGAAAATGGATTTTGCCACTCACGTAATTCGAAGGGGCGAAACACTGAGCGCTGTTGCGCAAAAGTATCGTGTGACGGTTGCAATTTTACAGGATGTGAATAAAATTTCACGCAGAACAAAACTGCGGGTAGGTAACACTTTGATAATTCCCGTTCAATCTAAATCTGTTGCCGCTATTGTTGATGCCCAACGAAAAAAACAAGAATATGAAGAGCAGCAGGCGGAAAAACGCCGTCAGACATTTTTAGCATCGCGCAAGAATTCAAAAAAACAAGTTTCAATGCAGAAGTATGAACCGAGCGGAAGAGCAAAAATTACGTATATGGTGAAGAAAAATGAAACGCTCGGCCATATTGCCGAATGGTTCGGAGTGCGGGCAAGTCATATTCGGAACTGGAATAATCTGCCGTACGGCCGCCCCATTCGCGTCGGGCAGCGGTTAACAATCTGGGTGCCGGAAGAAAAATACAGCAGCTATAAAAAAATTGCATCGCTAAGCTTTTCCGAAAAACAAAAGTCTGTTCAAGAAAAATTATCGCAGCGGAACATAACACAGGAATCTGAATTCCAAGGCAGCAACTGGATTCAGCACCAAATTCGGCGCGGAGAAACATTGGAAAAGATAGCGGAAAAATATAATGTCGCAATTGCCGATCTTAAGCAGTGGAATAAACTTCGTTCTTCAAGAATTCAAGCCGGTGCGGTGTTGGAAATTTTAAATGTTTCCGATAACAACCAGCGGTCGGAAGCTGTCGCAATATTTTCGAAAAAGAATAATTCCCCCGGCAACAGCAAGATTGTTACGCATATTGTTCGCAAAGGAGAAACATTGGAAAAAATTGCGAACAAATATAGTGTTACCATTGAAGAAGTGAAGCGATGGAATAATCTTCACGGTTCCCGTATCTCGGCAGGTCAAAAATTAAAAATTGAAGGATAAATTTTTTATCAAAAACAACATTTAATTTTTTTTTATTTTCTTACTCATCTTGTTTTTATTCTTTTTAGCATGTATATTTGACTCACATAATTAATTTATCACTTAAAGTATTTGACCTTGTTGTTACTCCCCAGGCACACTCGATTACCGCAATTCTTTGTATTGCTCTCATTAACGCTTAGCAGCTTTTCGTACCTTTCTGCGCAGCCGTTATATAAAACGGCCGATGATGATGCTTCTCACTATACCACCATTGGAAGTATCGGCTTAACGATTACGAATTTCGGCACGGTTGGAAATAAATTTATGACCTGGCCCAACCAGCCTTCCTGCGAATATCCCAAAGGTTCCGGAATTGAAAATATGTTTCTCGGCGGATTATGGATCGGCGCAGTTCCGCGCAGTGTCGGCAATGCCCGCGTAACTACCGGCGCTGTGGATGATAATTCTACCGCGCGGCTTGTTGAGGGCTTTGAATTTACCAATGAATTAGATTCAAAAATTACCCAGCGTTCAACACTCGGCAACTCTCCGTATTACGACCTTGATGCAGTCAGTCATCAAGATTTTGTGATGGATTTTACCGATCGCTATACCCGCGTTCCTTCAACCGGTGACTCGATACCGAATCATCTTCCTCTCGGCGTGGATGTTCACTTTGAAAGTTATGCCTGGAATTTTCCGTTTGCCGATTTTTTTGTTATTCTGAATTACACCATTAAAAATACCGGAAGAGATACGCTTGATGATGTATATGTCGGATTTTGGCATGAGCCGGTTATTCGCAATACAAAAGTAACCGGAAATCCGCGCAGTGCACCCGGTTTTTACGGAAAGACAGCGTTAGGATATAGTGACAGTTTACGAATGATGTACTCGTTTGATATTAACAGTTCTGATAACCCGGCATCGAATAATTATCTGGCAGTTAAGCTTCTGGGAACAACGCCGTTTCCGTCAAAGCGAGATTCTGCTGGTCATTTCATTAATCTTCCGTTAGATTCGCTGGGCGACTTACACAAGAATACAATTTTCAACGGCTGGTTGTTCCGTGCCAGTTCCGGTACGCAGGCATATTTTTATCCTAACTTAGATGACAACCCGACCGACCCTTACACGGGGAAATATCAGCGCCTCTCAAACGTTAGACCGTTAACAAAACCGCAAATTGAAGCTCTCGGTAGATTACCAAATGTTGCAACATCCGACGGTTCGCCGGGTATTGCCGGCTCTCTTGGTCAGGTCGGACTTTTATCGATAGGTCCGTTTAAATCACTTGCTCCCGGTGAAAGCGTGCAGGTTGCTTTTGCGGTTATTGCGGCAAAGAAATTTGGAACGGACGATTTAAAAGATGATTACAAAAAACCGTTGTTAAGAAAAACCTTATTTGCCAATGGAAACTGGGCGCAGCAAGCGTACAATGGTGAAGATGTTAACGGTAATAATATTTTAGATCCGGGTGAAGATATTATTAATCCCGGGAAATTAGATCGATTTATCCTTCCGCAGCCGCCGCGACAGCCGAAAGTTAAAGCCGTGGTAGAAAATCAACATGCTGTAATTTACTGGGATAAGGATGAAGCGGAAGAAAGTGTTGACCCGATTACTCATAAAAAGGATTTTGAAGGGTACAGAATCTACCGTTCAGCGGCAGGCGTTGATATTACCAATCCGGAAAACTTTTTATTCTCAATGCAGTTGGTCGGAGATTTTGATCGTGACGATGATAATATTGGTTACAATACCGGATTTGGAAAAATTAAATTATCTGTTCCAAAAAAATTTGACGGAGATTCTACCGAATATTGGTATCAGTTTCCGCCGAAAGGCGATCCGATTACTTCGTTGAACGGATGGCAGTATCTTTACGGCGTTTCGGCGTATGACCAGGGAGATTCGGCAAATAATATTGCAAGTTTAGAAAGTGCTAAAATAACGGCATTGGTTATTCCCGGAACGCTTCCTTCAACAAATTCCTCCGATGAAATCGGTGTGTATCCCAATCCGTATTATGTGCATGCCGCATGGGATTTTGGAACCGAGCGGACGCGAAAAATTTATTTTACAAATCTTCCGCCGAAGGCTGAGATTATGATTTATACGTTAACGGGAGATCTGGTTGCGGAACTTCATCATGATGCGGCAACGTATAACGGCTCAGGAATTAAATGGTTTGATAATTTTGCTACGCTCGGCTTAACACCGAAGATGGCCGGCGGCGAGCATGCGTGGGATTTAATTACAAAATATGATCAGGCAATAGCAACCGGATTATATCTTTTTACGGTAAAAAATTTAGATAACGGCGAAGTAAAGCGCGGAAAATTTGTTATTGTAAAGTAATATGTTGTAATTCCGCCTTTTAAGGCGGAGTAGGCAAAGAAAAAAACGGGCTTTAGCCTTGATAATAATTGTAGAGAGAAAAAAAGGTAACGTCCGTATCTTTGTGTAAAAAATAGGAGGTGCCGCTCCGGTTG
>JACFMZ010000138.1 GCA_019455105.1 Bacteroidota bacterium
TCCGGGAAGATCGCTTAAGGTCAACTTACCGTTTACAACGGTTGTTCCTTTGTAAATATCATTAGCAATAAGAAGATTTCCGTCAAGGTCTGCCCAATCGCAGGCAGGAGAAAGATGCGACGCGGCGGAAATGGCGCAGGAAGTTTCCGTCATGCAGCCGATTAAAATTTTCATATTGTAAGCGCGGGCAAGCGTAATCATTTTATTTGCTTCACGCATGCCGGTACATTTCATCAGCTTAATAACAATTCCGCTGTACGCTCCTTTTATCTGCTCCAAATCGGAAAGACGCTGACAGCTTTCATCCGCTAAAATCGGCAGCGGACTTTTTTCCGTCAGCCACGCATGATCTTCAAGACGCTCTTTTGCCATCGGCTGTTCAACATACACAACTCCCTGTTCTTTCAGCCAATGAATCATATCCAGCGCATAGTACCGGTCTTTCCATCCCTGATTCGGATCGGCGGTTAACGGAACATTCGTAACGGCGCGTACGCTTTCAATCATTTCTTTGTCGTTATCTCTTCCCAGTTTCACTTTAAGAATTTTAAATCCCTTGGCTTCTTTTGTTTTTTCTTTCACCACATCCGCTTTGTCGATACCGATGGTAAAGGTGGTATTCGGCGCTTTATTTTTATCGTATCCCCAAATATTATACCACGGCTGATTCATTAACTTTCCGACCAAATCATGAAGCGCAATATCAACAGCGGCTTTTGCCGCAGTATTGTAAAACCGGATATGGTCAATGTCGTTCATAATATCTTCAATCATAAACGGACTTTCATATTTTGAAAGATCAACTCGTTTCAGAAATTCCATCACGCTTTCCTGCGAATCGCCGAGATAGGGAGGAAGCGCCGCTTCACCGTAACCGACAATGCCGTCATATTCAATTTCCGTCAGCACGGCGGGGGTTACCGTTCGGCTTGCTTCGGCAACCGTAAAAGTGTGGCGCAGTTCCATAGTAAACGGACGGAACGAAAGTTTCATTTTCTTTTTGTTTTCCAAAATATTAAAGGAAAAAAGTTTCTGCGGAAACGAAATTCCGCTTGCGGCTGCGGCGGCAGTTAAAAACGACGATTTAAGAAAGTTACGGCGTGTTGGTTTCATGGCGTTCTCCTTAGTTTTTATTTCAAAAAAGTATAGAAAATTAATCAGCGAAATTCAATATCCGGCAGCGATAATTAATGGTTGGATTTTACGATTTATTGAAGTATTTTTGTTCTGCAATTCTAACCATTTCTTTAACGAATACCTTTACTTCCATGAGACTCGATAGAATAATTCAAGCTCTCCTTCCCCACGACGAAATGTTTTTTGTCTATTTCGATAAACTTGCGCGGCAGATTGTTGATTCGGCAGATTTGCTTCGCACGTTAACAACAACATCGGGACCCAAACGAATAGAATTAGAAAAGAAAATCAAGACGCTTGAGCAGCAGGGAGATTCCATTACCCATGAAATTTATGCGGAATTAAATAGAACATTTGTTACTCCGTTCGACCGCGAAGATATTCATCTTCTCGCCTCCCGTCTTGACGATATTATTGATTTTATTGACGGCAGCGCGAAGCGGTATAATTTATATAAAATTCGAGATAACAATACACCGATTCAGCAGCTTGCGGAAATTATTTATCAGTCGTCACTGGAAGTTCAACAGGGAGTTTCGTTAATAAATGATTTTCGAAGACAGGATGATTTTAAAGAAATTTTTAACAAAATCAATCAGTTTGAAAATGATGCGGATACAATTTTTGATAATGCAATTGCCGAGCTGTTTGAAAATGAAAAAAATCCTATTGAAGTAATAAAAACGAAAGAAGTTCTCGTCAGTTTGGAAACAGCAACCGATCGCTGTGAAGATGTCTCCAATGTTCTTGAAACTCTTCTTATTAAACACGCGTAATAATTTATGCTTCATCTTATCCTTTTCATTATCGTCGTTGCGTTAATCTTCGATTTTCTTAACGGCTTTCACGATTCTGCAAATTCCATTGCTACGGTTGTTTCAACACGCGTGCTATCGCCGAGACAGGCGGTTGCATGGGCGGCATTTTTTAATCTTACTGCCGCGTTTGTCTTTGATGTTCATGTTGCAAAAACAGTCGGCAGAGGGCTCGTGCATATTGAACTTATTGATGAATGGGTTATTTTGGCCGGGCTGCTCGGCGCAATCATGTGGAATATTATCACCTGGTATTACGGAATTCCTTCCAGTTCTTCACATGCCCTTATCGGCGGATATGCGGGAGCGGCGGTTGCTAAAGCCGGATTTGATTCCATTATTTACAGCGGATGGACTGATACGCTGATTTTTATCGCCGTAGCGCCGCTGATGGGAATGATAATGGCTTTCATCATTATGGTAACCATGATGTGGATTTTTCGAAAACGTTCTTCATCAAAAGTGAATCATTGGTTTCGCAAGCTGCAGTTACTTTCGGCAGCGGCATATTCCTTAGGTCACGGAACAAATGATGCGCAGAAAACAATGGGAATAATTACCTCATTGTTGGTTACGGCAACCGCAACAAACGCCGCTGAACTTCCGGAATTTCTTCGCGTCGAAACATTCCACGTTCCCGTGTGGGTTATTTTCACTTCGCATATCGCTATTGCCATCGGAACATTATTCGGCGGGTGGCGTATTGTAAAAACCATGGGACAAAAAATTACGAAGTTAAAACCTTCCGGCGGATTTGCCGCGGAGACAGCGGGAGCGTTAACATTGTTAGTAACGGCATTCAGCGGTATTGCCGTCAGCACGACGCATGTTATCAGCGGAGCAATTATGGGTGTGGGCGCAACCAAACGCGCTTCGGCAGTGCGGTGGGGCTTAGCAGGAAATATTATTATTGCATGGATTTTAACAATTCCTGCTTCGGCAGTAATCGGCGCAGTCTGTTATTGGATTGTCCGATTATTCCAATAATAATTTTTCTTAAAAAATATGAACGCCGCTGAAAGAGAACAGCGGCTTTTTTATTGTACTTCCACAACGGAAAGATTTCCGTCAAAATCCGTGACAACAATTTTATTTTTTGAAATCGGTGCAATCGTATTGGTAACGCCGACTCCGACGCGGTGTTTCCACAAAAGCTTTCCTGTTTTCCCGTCGACCGCCAGAATAATTCCGTTCTTTGTCGGATAAAAAATTATCCCCTCCTTTTCCCGAATCTGTGCGGAGTTAATATCGTAACCGATTTCTGCATTCAATTTCCAGATCACCGCCGGCTCGTTACTTTCAGCGGAAAGAGCATAGAGCGAATCGTTCATCGTCCGTGCATACAGCCGCTTTCCGTCTTTAGAAATTCCGATTGTTTCCCGCACCATAAATTGACCGGTTCGCCAAATTGTTTCTCCGTTGGAAATATTAATTGCCGTTAAAAAACGGTCGGGCGCGGCGATAAATACTTTTCCATCAGCAGAAACCGGCTCGCATGCCGCCGGCGAAAGAAGCACGCCGTTCTTGCTTCCTTTCCATTTCCAGAGAAGCGATCCGGATTCCGCATTCAGACAATACAGATGTTCATCCCATACGCCGAAAATAATTTTTCCGTTACTATACAGCGGTTTTGTTTCAACAAATCCGTTCAGCGAATCATACCGCCACGCCAATTTCCCAGTGGAAGCATTCAGCGCATAAAAAGAATTATTACTGCTTCCGAAAAAGATTTTCCCTTCGGCGGCGCGGGGAGAAGCCAGAAGTGAATTTTCGGTTTTATACTTCCAAAGTACTTTTCCGTTTTTTGCATTCACGCAATACGCGTAACTATCGGCAGAAGTGAAATAAATTTTTCCATCAGCATATTCCGGAGAAGAAAAGACCGCATCGTTGGCTTTCATTTTCCATTTTATTTTTTTCTTATCAATATCAAGACAGTACACCGAGCCGGAATAATCGCCGAACACGACAAACGATTGATCGAACACCAGCGGCGTTGATGTAATGGTAAATTCTGCATTGAACTGCCAGGTAGTTACGACATTCGGAAATTCTTTATTTACGGCGTACGAAGGGCGCGGATACGTTGTCGTATCATGTTCAAAATGATGATCAAACAACGTCGCCGAAGCCCAGTACGGCGCAGTTTTTACGCCGGGTGTTCGAACCGAATAGAAGATTGAATCATTCCGCACATCAACAATATTGTATCCGCCGAGAGAATCTCTTCCCCGTAAATTTGTTCTTCCGACAATACTCGGAATTCCTTCGGCGGAAATTTTATTATTCGAGTGCCAATGTCCGTTGAGAATTACCTGAATGTTACACTGCTTTAACAGCGAAAGCGCTTCATACCAATTTGCAATTCCTGAATCCAGCGGATAATGCGTAAAGAGAATAATCGGCTTTCTGTTGATTCGAAACGGCGCCAGCGTAGAATCCAACCAGCGTAAATCTTCCGGCGCCCAATAACCGTCCCCCATTTTTAAACGCGGTCCTTCATGCAAGCCAATAAACGTATATTTGCCGTACGGAAACATTATCCGCTCATATCCGAAAACTTTTTTAAAACCTGTACCGCCCGATTCTGCCCATTTCATATCATGATTCCCCGGAACAATATACCACGGCAGCGTAAGGCTGTCTAAAATTTGTTTTGCAAGCCGCCATTGGGCATCAGCACCAAATTCGGAAATATCACCCGTGATAATTACAAAGCGTAAATCTTTTTGCTGATTAATATCCCGAACAGTATTGCGCAAATCTTCCGCGCCGGTTGTGCTCCCCACGTGAATATCCGTAACGTGAGCAAAATGAAAATTTGATTGTGCGGGAAGAAAAACAATACAGAAAAATGCCGTTAAACTAATGAGAGATAATTTTTTCATGGCAGTACGGTTGATTATTAATGAATGCTTCTGTATGATGGTAAAAAAAAAGAACGGGTAATTCAATGAAAATTCTTCTTACGGCAATATTTACGTTTCTGTTTATTTTTCAAGGTTCAGCTCAAAAATCAGCGATGGTGCAGGGTCAGGAAAATATCGTCAACGATCACGGCGCAATTATTCGTTTCGATACAACAAAGAAAAATATTTATCTCGTGTTTACTGCGCATGAATTCGGCGACGGCGCGGAGACAATTCTTTCCGTTTTAAAAAAACAACAAATTCACGCTTCATTTTTCTTTACCGGCGATTTTTACCGGAATAAAAAATTCTCACAAGCAATTCAACAGCTTGTAAAAGATGGACAGTATCTCGGCGGGCATTCCGATAAACATTTACTCTATGCGCCGTGGGAAAGACGGGATTCAACATTAATTTCCAGAGAAGAGTTTGAAAAAGATTTACATGCAAACTATACCGCAATGGAAAAATTCGGCATTACGAAAAACAACGCCCGCTATTTTCTTCCGCCGTACGAATGGCATAACGACACAATCGCCCGATGGGTCAATGAAAACGGGTTGCAGCTTGTCAACTTTACTCCGGGTACTTCATCCAATGCAGATTATACAACACCCGATGTGCGGAATTACTTATCATCGGATTCTATTTTACAAAGAATTCTGCGGTATGAGAAGCGTTCAACTTCCGGTTTGAACGGCTTTCTTCTTCTTACCCATTTCGGCGTGGATGAAAAGCGGACAGATAAATTTTATTTGAAATTAGATGAGCTGATTACCAGACTAAAACAGCGGGGATATTCTTTTAAGAGATTATAATTTTTTTTACAGCTTCTGCATCAACGCAAGAAGCGCATCAACGCAGTCGTTAAAATTATAGCGACGGAGAGCTTTCGTGCGTGCTTCGGTGCCGAGCTGTCCGGCAAATTTTTTATCCGATACTATTTTAAGAATTGCCGATGATAATTGTCCAGCATCTCCCGGCGGAACCAACAACCCTGTTCTTCCCTCTTCAACAATATCCGGCACGCCTCCCGCTTTTGTAGAGACCACCGGAAGCCCCATTGCCATTGCTTCAATTAACACCAAGCCGAATGTCTCCGCAAAGGAGGGCATAACAAAAATATCCAGCGCAGACAGAAAGCGGGGAACTTCTTCCGTAAAGGGAAGAAATTGAAGATGCTGTTCTATCTTTAGCGACTGAGCACGTTCAAGCAAATATTTTTTAAATCCGCTTTCTCCTGCAGTTTCTTCGCCGGCAATAATAAAAAATGTCTCCGGAAATTTTTTTATAATTGAAGGAACTGCCTCCAAAAGAATCTGCTGCCCCTTCCCTTTATCCAATCTTCCCAACAGTCCGATTATGATTTTATTCTGCGGAATCCCAAAATATTTTCGAGATTCATTTTTTTTGAATAATGCAGGATTAAATCTCTCAAGATCAATTCCCAGCGGAAGAACCGATATTTTTTCCGCGTTCACTCTTGTTGAATCCAGTACATTCTGCTTCATCATTGTGGTTAAAGTAAACCAATGCGAAAGTTTTGAATACGCCCATGTATGGAAAAAATCCCGTTTCATAAAACGCGTATCCATCTGCTGATAATAGACCAACGCAAGCGGGCGGGAAAATATTTTTGCAAATGCCGCAAGAAAAATATCTTTAGACTGCATCAGAAGCAGAAGATCTATCTTATGATTACGAATTTCTTTAACAAGCGAGCGTAAGGCGGAAAA
>JACFMZ010000006.1:0-20153 GCA_019455105.1 Bacteroidota bacterium
TACCCTGTTTCCGCTCCGAGAAGACGTGCGGTGGTCGTTTCATACGCACGAATTGCCGCAGAGACTTTGCGCACTTCGCTTGAACCAACTTTACGGGAATCAATTGTTATGGAATACGTAAAATAGACATCGCTTCCTACCGACATGGCAATGGCATACGAAAGATCTTCTTCAAAACCTTTTACATTCATCTGCGCCTGTTGTTGTTCATAAATTTTCTGAGCCTGATCCGGGGCAATGACTTCATATTTTTTCTGCGTGAGAAAGGCTTCGATAACAGAAGCGGCTTGCTTTAAGATAGAATTGTTTTGCAGTTCTGTAAGCGGGTTCTGTCCTGCTTTAACTTCCGGAAGTGCCATAATGGTCGGCATGCCGATCTCTTCCAGCACATCTTCAACTTTTTCAATAACGCGGTGATCAACCAAGTAATCAATTATCGCTTTTCGATTGATACGAAATTGTTTTTCAACGCGAATTTTTTCTCCGCCAGCAAGCTTTACGCGGGAATCGAATCCGTTTGCTTCCCAGGAAACAAATTTCTGAATATTGGTATTATCAAAAAATTCATTTTCAATCGGAGCAAGTTTTCGTTTCTCTTCATCACTTTTTATAATTCCATCAAGTCCTGCGCCGCCGTACACAACAAAATAGACAGCAGATTTTCGCGCATCCTGCTCGGCAAGTTTTACCGATTCTTCTTCTTTCAATCCGAATAATCCGGATTTTCCGCCAACCCCTTTTGCTTTAATCAGCACTTCAGTCGGGCTGGTATTTTCAATAAATGTTGCCTGACGAGATTCAGGAAGATTTCCCTGAGCCAACAGCAGACTGGAAACGAACATCAGCAAAACTATACTATTGAATTTCATAATTCCCTCAACCATTAATGTAATGACGGTAATGCATAATTTATCCAGAACAGCCAGCCGAGACCGGAATAATTTACCTCCGGACCGGTTACATCATCTTTTTTCGTTTCATTTTTATCTTTGTCTTCAACGGAAACATCCCATTGATTACCTTTGCTTGAAGCGGTATAAGAAACAGCTCCGCCGAAAGATAACGTTGGAGTGATATAAATTTCTACCCCTCCTTTACCAACTGCGCCCCATGAACGGTTTATTAATGAATATGTCAAGTCATCATTATTCTTATCTTTTCCCGTAGCGCTAAAGCTGGTAAACGAAACTTTAACATCCGCTCCCAGGAGAAATCCAAATCTTCGGAAATATATTTTTTTAAGAATTCCGACATTCAAATTTCCGGTAAGAGAGAAACCGATATCATTCGTACTGTCGAATCCGGTCAGCGTGCCGGAAGAATTATAAACCGGTAAATAAAATTTTCCGTCAACATTTAAAGTGCCTAAAGCGCCGCCTCCGTGAAACCACAATTCAGAAATTTTTGTTCCTTTTGCCATATCAAATTGCACCGAACCCGTTACGCCAAATGTATTTTTAATTTCAGAATTTATATTAATAGCAAAATCATTTTTCGAGAGTCCCATAAACGTTTTGTTAAATGTCGATAGTTGAATCGGCATTTGACCGAAGCCGAGAACTCCATTAACGCCGAGAAGCGGAATTTCCTTAACTAACAGCCCCGGCGAATAACCCAGTCCGGTAATTGTCTGCGCGTAAGATAATGCAGATTCATCTCTTTTGTTGTCGCCGACGTCACGAATTTTTACAAAACCTCTCTGCTCTTTTTTTATTTCGCCGCTTTCACTTTCAACCTCTTCTTCCACCCAATAGGAATCGTCCAATCCTACACCTTCACGCGTTCCGAGATTCATTTTTATACCGAACATCGTTACTTCTGCAACGCTGCTGGTTAATTTAAATTCTTCAATTTTTTTTGTCTCGTTATTGATATTTATTGCACTCACATCAACCGCTTCGGTAAACGCTTTCCAATCGGCATTCGAATTTTCACCATCATCTTGAGATTCAGAGCGCTCAATAGCACTGTTCTCCCATCCTTTTGCCGCGCCGATGAAAACAATGGTCGGATTATTTGAACGGTCAACTTTCATTTGATACCATAATAATCCGAGTTCTATCTCATGCGTATAAACGGTAAATTTCTGTTTACGAACCACTTTTCCTTCTTTATTTTTTATCTCCCGCTCGTCTCTTCGTGTTGTGCGATTGTAACGTTCAATATACGGCACATAAAAAAAACCGGAATTTATTATCTTTTCCAGTTGAGAAGCCGATAATCCCGCTGCCTGCGCTTTAGTGGCAAGAAAAGTATTTTTTTCTTCTTCTGTTAAATTTTGTTTACTAAGCAGTTCTTTATTTGCATCTAAAATCCGGAGCAATTCAGCCGATAACGTTCTTTCGACCACCGGACGGATAATTTCGGCGGCAACATTGGTAATGGCGTCGGTCTCTCTGGAAAAATTTTCAACAATCGCTTTCGGCAGTTCTGCATACGTAAAGCGTTCCATCCGAACACTGTTCTCTAACTGACGAACAATATAATCTTTATGCTGCGCCGTTAAATCATTCTGCGGCGTCGCTACCACGGTGTTGACATACGAGACAACTTTTTTTTGATAAGTGTTTTGTGCCGCAGAGAAAAATGAAAGCGTTACACAGAACAGCAACAAGAGTATAACTTTCTTCATAGAGAACTCCTTAGAGTAAGTGAATGAAAGAAAAGCAATCGGAATTTGATTTTGAAAGGTAATGCTTTGCGTAATTCATTTGAAAAGACTCCAAAATTGTAAACGCAAAAAAGGTGGTGCGCGCTCACGGGATCGAACCGCGGACCTCCTGCTTGTAAGGCAGGCGCTCTAAACCAGCTGAGCTAAGCGCGCAAAAATGCTTACAAATATAAAAAATTTATTGAGATGTTCAAAGCAGAAAATTCTTATTGCCGGCTACTTCAATGTTTTATTCTTCTGCAATGATTCTTTTTTAAGCTTCTTTTTATACTCAATAATTTTTTGAAATAACTTTTTATCGTGAATCGCAAGCATCTGCACGGCAAGTATGCCGGCATTTTTTCCGTTACCGATTGCCACCGAAGCAACGGGAACTCCCCCCGGCATTTGTGCGATAGAAAGAAGCGAATCAATGCCGTCGAGAGATTTCGTTTTAATCGGCACGCCGATTACCGGAAGAGGCGAATGAGCAGCCGACATTCCGGGAAGATGCGCCGCTCCTCCCGCTCCCGCAATAATAATTTTTATTCCTCGTTTATGCGCATTGGAAGAATACGATGCCATATACTCCGGTGTGCGGTGGGCAGAAGTAATTTTCATTTCATACGCAACGCCGAATTCTGCAAGAACGTTTGCGGCTTCCTGCATGGTGGGAAGATCGCTGTCGCTTCCCATAATAATTCCGACTAATGGTTTTTTCATCCTTACAAACGAATTTGTTTTTCGATTGCTGTTATTTTTTTCACAAGCTGCTTTTGATTATCGCCGATCATTGTTATGTGTCCCATTTTTCTTCCCTGGCGGGATTCCTGCTTTCCGTAAATATGTAAATGCACATCGAGATTTTTCAATCCATGTAAATACCGCTCTGAGGCTTTCTGCGGATTCGGTTTCCCCAGCAGATTAATCATCACTGCACTCTTTTTTACTAATGAAGTTTCGCCGAGAGGAAAATTGAAAACCGCACGGATATGATTTTCAAACTGCGATGTTACGCACCCTTCAATAGTATAATGTCCGGAATTATGCGGACGCGGCGCCATTTCGTTGACGATAATCATCTCATCACTTAAAAATAATTCTACGCCGAAGATTCCGTACCCGTGAACAGCTTTCACTGATTCAACGGCAAGTTCTTCCGCATCTCTCATTAAATTTTTTGATATCGGCGCCGGGGCAATAACCGTATGGCAGATATGATTTTTTTGAATTGTCTGCACCACTGGATATGTTTTCAATTCTTTTTTTGTCCGCACGACCATCACGGCAAGCTCCATGTAAAAATCAATAAACGATTCTGCCAGCAATGTGCTGTGCCGCGCAGAAAGCCGCCTCTTCGCTTCATTAAAATCTCTGCCGGTGCGAATTAAGGCATTTCCGTAACCGTCATATCCCATTTTTCGAGATTTTAAAACAAACGGAAGCCCAACCAGCGAAGCCAATTGTTTAAATTCTATATTTTTTTCAACGGCAACAAACCGCGGAACAGGAATTCCTGCTTTCGCAAAAGCTTCTTTCTGCAGCAGTTTATCTTGAATTAACGCAATGGTGTGCGAAGAAGGAATTACTGTTTTCCCGAGCCGTTCAAGAAATTTCAAAGAATGATGATCGATAAATTCATTTTCCAATGTGATCACATCGCATTGCTGTGCAAATTTTTTAAGCAGCAATGTATTTTCAACCGAACCGATAAATTCGTGATGCGTGAGTTTTCCGGCAGGAGAATTTCCGTGCTTTTCAAGAATTGCCGTTTCAATTCCCATGCGAGCCGCCGCTTGTAAAGACATTTTTGCAAGCTGTCCGCCTCCGAGAATTCCAACGGTAATATTTTTTAATTGCGCCATCGTTTCAGAATAAAAACAAGAATGTCGAACAAGCTTGTTCGACATTAAAAAATTTTATGGTGAAAAATACAATGAAAAATAAGGATTAGCAAGAACTTGTTACAATATTGATTTTTCCCAACACGTTACTTCCCAATTGAAAGTAAATTGGCAAATAAACGATACGCTCCTTCAACACCTGCCGGCAGCTGCCGAAAAAAGGCTAATCCGGTAAAAACAAAATATCCTTTTCCGTATTTTGTGTAGAGTAAACTTCCTTCGCTCGATTTTTCATTCGGATCGGCGCAGGAGAAAACAGGAGAATAATTTTTATCCCACTGCGATGCAAAATATAATCCCCGCTCCTGCACCCAATTCTTAAAATCATCGGATGAAATGGTATTCGGTGAATTTAAAATCGCTTGAGAAGAATCAAGAAAATTCATCACCGCAGTTTCATCCGTTACCCTGTCGCGGGAAAGCGTTATCGGGTACGGACCGATATTATCCGTTTCTCCTTTTATTGCCGTTTGATACTGCACAAGATACGTTCCTCCCTGCTTGACATACTCCAAGAGACGGGGAAGCGAAATCCGCAACTGCTCTCTTGTATTATAAGAGCGGATACCGGCAATAATCACATCATATTTTTGAAAATCGCTGGTTTGTAATTCCTGATCGGAAATAAAATGAACAGTGTATCCAATCTGTTCCAAAGCAGAAGGCACTTCATCTTTTGCTCCGGCAATATATCCAATCGTTGAACCTTTGGTGTTCAAATTAATTTTCAGCAATTTTCCTTCCGCCGGTTCCAAAACAGTTTGAGTCGGAATATGCGAATGCTGAATTGTAACAACTGAAGAAGAAAAGAACTGCTCGTTAAAAGAAATGCCGGCAGAAATTTTTCCTGAAGCAGCGGATGAATCAGGCGTCACTTCAAACGAAAGCGTAGCATCATCATTCTTTTTCTTCAAAGAAATTATCTGCGGCGAAGAAACATGCCATCCTTTCGGCACGGAAAGCGAAACTTTTCCGGAAAGATTTTTCCGCAATGCGGCAACATACACCATAACTTTCTGCGTAGTGAAATCTTTCCACACAATATTTTTCTGTGTAAGAGAAATTGAAACAGAAGGAACAATTTCAACCCTGCGGTATTCCTGCCCGCTGATATCATCAATCCATTTATAGAGTATCGGAACGGAAAATTGAAGTGTTTCATTTACAATTTTTATTTTCAGAACGGCAGAAAGGGGTGGGGAATTTTCAGCCATTCCAATAAACTGACGATTTTCAATTTGATAAAGATTATTTTGCGGAGGCATATTCAGCCAAAAGGGCTGCGAATAGCTCATCGCTTCCGGAATAATAAATTTTTTAACGGTTTGATAAGGAAGATTATATTCTAATTTTTTCGGCGAGTCGGCTTCTCCGCATAATTCAGGATAAGCAATTGACAAAATTCTTATCGGTGCCGTTGAACGGTTTACAACGGTAGTTTTCCCTTCAATAGAATCGTTCGGAGAAAAATAAAAATCATTTGCCGTTACCTCAATCCACAGCGCCGCACAGGAAAGAATTAATTCTTTTACTTCTCTCATCTTCAGTGAAACCCACGGCTTATTCTTAATTTTTTCCATTTCGCGGTAAAGTGAAAGTAAATCTCGAAGAGATTTGGCGGGCTGCTGAGGATGAAAACCGGACTGAATTTTTTCAACAAGCTTTTTAATTGCTCCGCTGTTCTTTACTCGGTTCCACGATGTCGTTATTCCTTCAAACAAATCTTTCGAGGCGGGCAGTCCGTCCGTTACGGTAAATTCGTTTATTGAACTTCCCACATTCTGCGGAGAACCCATCGCTTGAGATTTATGCATTGATCGGCTGATGCCGGCAATTTCAGTGTACGATTTTCCCAGCAGCGGATTGTAAGCGCCGACATCGATTTTTATGGTCGGAAGATTTTGCTCGTTCGAATTTATTCCACCAAAACGAAATTGATTGAAAAGAATTCGCGCGGCTTTCCACGGCTGAACAAACTGTAATTGTTCCGGAAAAACATTCGGGTCGCCGGAAATTTTAAACGCTTCCTGCGCAAGAATTGCCGAAGCGAGATGCTGACCGTGCCCTCCCTGCGTCGGCGTGAAACGGGTAATAATTACATCGGGCTGAAACTTTCTGATAACCCAGACGACATCTTTCAGCACGCTGTCTTTATTCCAGAAGCGCAATGCTTCTTCCGATGTTTTTGTAAAACCAAAATCAATTGCGCGGATAAAATATTGTTCCGCTCCGTCAATCGCCCTCGCATCAAGCAGTTCCTGCGTGCGAATAATTCCCAGCTCGCTTCCCTGTTCCGAACCGATGAGGTTTTGTCCTCCTTCTCCGCGCGTGATGGAAAGATAGCCGACGCGATAATGTTTTTCTTTTGCAAGATACGCAAGCAGCGCGGTATTTTCATCATCGGGATGAGCGGCAATGTATAAGACTGAACCCAGCGTAGCAAGATTTTCCACCGCGGATTGCAATTCCGCTCCATTCATTTGATGCGGCTGAGAAAAAAGATTGAACGGAAGAAGAACAAAAAGAATAAAAATATTTTTCATATATTTGTTTTGTGAATAATGTTTTTTCAAAAATTTTAGTAACACTACAATTCTCCTTTATTATTGCAATTATCGGCGCATCTCATTGGATTCCGCGTTCAGGCGCAGCGCAGTTCATTCTGCTTGTTTCTCTTTTTCTGGGACTCTGGGCAATACAAACAATGCGTCTTTCCAATGTGCGAATAATGCCGGAGCCGAAATTCGACGCCGTTTTTATTCAAACGGGACCGTATAAATTTATTCGTCACCCAATGTATCTCTCTGTGCTGTTGTTTACGCTCGGATATGTTATTGAAAAGACAAATCCAATAACAATCGTCTGCTGGTTTTTGCTCTTCATTACCCTTCACGTAAAAATTTCATACGAAGAAAATTTATTAAAACAAAAATTTCCTCTTTATATGGAATACAGCCGGCAATCAAAACGGCTTATCCCGTTTATATATTAAGCACAAATCAACCATTGCACTTCCGGAAGAAACATCTTCAAAAAAATGTCTTCATTAATAAAAGGAAGATAATTTATCCGTCCATTGCGTGCCGCAGAGTAATTTATACGGGCAGGAAGGACAATCATTTTCAATATCATTTGTCGGCGAAAACGGGATTTCTCTATTTGTAATTTCCCGTAACAGCAAAAAAATTATTTCCTTCAATTGAGGAAAATATTCTATTGCTTCATCTTTCGTATCGTAAAGGCTTACTTCAATTGTTTCGTCGAGGTCTTTCTTGCCGAGATATAAAAATTCTGCATTTATTTTTTCCGGAGGCGTTCCCGTAACAGAAGAATACAACAGAACATAAAACGGCAGCTGCAAAGAGCCGATTGCCTCTCTCCACGTTAACCGATCTGCGAGAGTCAGCTTTTCAAAATTAACAGTTAGCGATGTATCGGGACTTCCCGTTTTATAATCCAAAATATAGGTAATGCTGTTTCGCTGTTCAATTCTATCCGCCTTGCCGGTTAATTGAAAACCATCAAGCTCAGCGTTGAAAGTAGTTTCTAAACTTTCAATTTCAATGGAATTTTTTTCCGCATTCTGCTTTTCAATTTTTTCAAAATATTCCGTGAGATGTTTTTCCGTCTGACGCTTTGCAAAGAACTGCTCTCCAAACTGCGACGTGCCGTAAAATGATTCAAAATTATTTTTAATTATCTGTTGTAATCGTTCGGCATCAAAATCCGCCGGCTGCAATTTTTTACCGATAAACGGGGCAAAATATTCCTGCAAAATTTTATGAACAACCGTGCCGATATCAATCTGCTCCACTTCGCCGGATATTTCTTCTTTCTCCTTCAAGCGCAGAACGTATTGATAATAAAATTTCAATCCACAGAGCAGATACGTATTTAACGCAGTGGATGAATACCGCATTTCCTTCAATCGTGTCACCATTTGTTCAGTTTTTCGAATCGGCAGCGGAGTTTTTGTATCAAGAACAACCTGATATGCAATTTTTTTTGTATTTACCGGAGAAAGATTTTTACGTTTGAATTGTTCGGACCATTGCAGCCGTGAAATAAAGCGGCTCGGTTCTTTGTCGCTGGAGTTGATATAGAAAAGATGAACTTCTTCCGCACTGTTAATCAGCACGGAAAAGATGTATGTTTTAATTTTTTCCTGATCGCGGTAGGTTGAAAGACCTAATTTTTCCCGAATGGTCAGAGGCAGTAGCACATCCTGCTGTGATTTCCCCGGAAGAATGTCATCGTTCGTATCAAGAATAAAAACTTTTTTAAATGCCAGCCCGCGTGTTTCTAAAAAACCGAGAACCTGCAAACCCTGCAGCGGCGTTCCGGTAAACGGCACCTCGGCAGATTTAAAATAATGCTGAAGAAAAAGAACGTAATGTTCAGGTTTTTGAAATGCATAATCCGCCAGCAGCGAGCGGTCAATTTCCGCCAAATGATTGAGAAGCATTTCAACAAACGGACGAAAATACGGATGACGATGCGCCGTGCTGTATTCATTTATAAACATCAAAATATCAATACATCGGTTTCCAAATTCCCCCAATGAATTCACATTTATTAATCGTCGGACGGTATTGTTATGAAGATGCAGAAAATGTTCACGAAGTTCATTTTCTGAAATCATAATATCGTCGCTTTGCAGCCGTTTGGTAATATTCAGATAATCGGGAAAGGAGGTTTCAATTTCATCAAGAGAAATGTACACACGGGCATCGTGTTGCAGCAAAGCTCGTTCAACGGAATGAATAAGCGTGCGCGTAACATCCGTCCGGTTTTTATAGAGAATATTTTTAGTGTAGGGATGCAGAAGAAATTGAAGATATTTCGGAACAAAAACTTTTTGATCTTTCATTGTGGTAATAACATCCAGCAGAGAAAGCAAAAAGCCGTACACGGGCGTGCGCGAAAGCGGATAACCAAGCGCAATATTGTATTTGCTCTGATCAAAATCCGAAAGTGTTTGATGAAACAACGGAAAAAGATTTTCTGCATTCGGCAGCACAATTACCGCTTCATCATTGGCTTCCGGCAGCGAGGCTAAATTCTTTTGCAGAAGAGAATTCAGCGCAAATATTTGTCCGTGGGCATCAGGAGATTCATAAAAATACACTTCCGGCGAAGCGGATTCGCCTTCAACGGAACAATGAATGTGCAGCTCATCAAGCGTCGTTTGAATTCCTTCGCCGTTTTGAAACAGCATAAGAACATTCGGAAGCGTAAGAAGATGCCGGTACAATTCTTTTTCCACCGGCGTTAACGAATAAAAGCCGGCAAAAATTATTTTTGAATATTCAGAAAAATTCAACGTCTGAATTTTTTCCGCCGCACGCCGGTACCTCATTCCGCGCGTTGAAAAACCGCGCCGCTGTAAATCTTCATAAAACGGCGTGTAGAGAAGTGAAAGTGTAAGCGCAGAAGCCGTTGTTGCCTGCCGGACTTCCTGCCGTAATTCTTCATGGCTGACTCTGCTCATCATCAGCTCTTCCAGTTCGGAATAAATTTTTATTCCGACAGCGTAAAAACTTTCCAATGTAGAAAAATATTGTTTCCCGTCTTCATCGCTTTGCTGCAGTTCCCGGTGCAGCTCAAATAAAATTGCCGCAGCATCAAGATCGTGTAAAGGTTTTGTTTTTTCATGCAGATGAACAGTACATAAATGTTCGACAAAGACATCAATAGAAAAAATCTGCGGAGGAAGAAAGACCGACTGAAGCTTTCCGGCAAGCTGTTTCCGAACGGCATGTGCAGGGCGTTTTCCGGGAGAGACAATAAGAATATCAGAAAAATCATTATCGCTGTTCTCTTTCTGCAGAACAATCGAAGTAATTTCCTGAACAAGATTTACGGAAGGAGACAAAAGACGAACAGTACTCATGAGACGACAACCGCCTTTCTCATATCAACATACAACAGCGCGCCGTTAATTGTTTTTGCAGGAAACAACTGCGAAAGCATTTCCATATAATTATGCACCTGTTCGTTGTATTCTTCTCCTTTTTCATCAGTTCCGGTTTTAAAATCTACCACAGTAATCCTGTCGCTCTCTATTATGACCCGATCCATCCGATACAGCCGCCCGCCGGATGATGAGATTTCTTTTTCATTCTGCACAGCCCGATTTTTTTCTTGAGTAAAATAAATACGAATTTCCGGAAGAGATAAAAACTGAATTAAATTTTCTTTTTCAATAGCAAATTCTTTTCGTTCGGGAAGAACATCAATGGCGCGCTGAATATCGGAAGAAATATCATCCGATAGAAATTCAATGTGCGAAAGAATTGCATGAACAATATCGCCACGCTCTGTTTCGTGAAGACCGATTTTTTCATAGGCTGATATCTGCGTCAGTGCAGAGTGCGTTTTATAGAGCGGAATAATATCCGATGCTGTCTCGCGGATTGGCTCCGCTTTTTCCATTTGGTATTTTTCTCCCGCTGTAAAATCTTCTAATATACTCGCCGGAAGATTTTCTTTCTTTTTATATGTTGTAAGAATATATAATTCTTTTTGAGCGCGGGTAAACGCAACATAAAGCTTATTCAGTTCATCAATGTTTTGATCTTTAATTTTCTTTTTATTTTCATTCACCAGCATTTCATTACGAGCGGCGGTTTCTTTTGTCAGCCGGAAAATTTCAATGCCGCCGTCGGTTTCAATCAGCATGCGGCTTTCGGTTTTTTGTCTCGATTCTTTGAGAAAAACAATCGTTGCGGGAAAGCCGAGCCCTTTCGCTTTGTGAATCGTCATCAGACGTACGGCATCAAGAGTGTCAGGAATTTCAAGACTCCACTGCTCCGCATCCATTTCATCGGAAGAAGAAAGGAAATCTTTTACGCTGTTGCTGCCGGAACTTTCAAAAACTTTTACGCATTCCAGAAGTTTAATGAGCGCGCTTTCTTCTTTTGGGAAAAGCTGGAAAAGCGTAAATGTTTTTATGGTTTCAGAAACAAAATCATAGAGCGGAAGATATCCGATAAGACCGAACAGCCGGTCAAAATATTTTCCCCAGAGTTTCGGGAATGCTTTTTTGAAGGCTACGTAGAAATACCCTGTTCGTCCTTCAAAATTTTCTTCAGCAAATCGTTCTTCCTCGTTTGTTAGCGGCAATTCCTGGCGCAGTATTTCCTTAAAAATATCTCCATAAAGAAATTCAGCAAACGAAAAATCATCAATCGGAGAATCGAAAAAGCGGAGTAGCGCAAGCAGCTCGCCAATAATTTTTCTCTTTCGAATATCAAGCGTACTTAACGAAAGAAACGGAATTGAATGATTGTTTAACCAGGAACTAATTTTCACAACATCGTCATTCTTCGGCGTTAAGAGAGCAATATCGCGGAAGGCAAAACCGCGCAAAGAAAGATCGGTAATGGTTGAAAGAACATACTGTTGCTGCTCGGCAAGTTCTTTCTCTTCTTCGTCTCCTTTTTCAATTAACCGGACTTCAACATATCCCTTCCCTTTTTCGCTGGGCGGAACATCCTGTGCAAAATTATATAAGCCGCTGGCTTCAGCTTCTTCTTTTAAATTTGCATGAATTATTTTTTCAGTGAATGTCTGTTTAACAAAATTTACCAAAAATTCCGCGCTGCGATAATTAACAGTCAGCGGAAGAACTTCGGCGAGCGCCGAAGGAAAATATTTTCCGTCTATTAAATTCTTAAAGATATGCCAATCGGCTCCGCGAAAACCGTAGATGGATTGTTTTGTATCGCCGACAGCAAACAAACTTCCGTTTTTTGAAACCGATTCTTCAATGAGCGGCAGAAGATTCTGCCACTGTACCGGGCTGGTATCCTGAAATTCATCAATCATAAAATGGGCAATGCGATCGCCGAGTTTCAGATACACTTCAGGCATAATTTCTGTTGAAAGATAGCGGGCAAGCGAGCGGTTAATATCATCCAACACAACAGAACCTTCCAGCAATTGCACCTCCTGCATTGTTTTTTCAACAAGTAAAAGCGCACGCACAAACGGATGATAATAATTTCCTGCATACAGCAGCATGAACTGACTAAGTTTGGTATTTATCTCTTCAATAAGTAACTCAATCTTGATTTTATTTTTTGCATAAACATCGGCATCATTACCTTTGAACGCATTAAAATATTTCGATCGCTTTTCCTTTTGCGCCACATCATAAATATTTCCCCGGACAATTTTTTCAAGATCGCCTTTAAAATGGTGATATACCGGAAGATTTAATTGCTCAAGTAACAACTGCAGTTCTTTTCCTTTCGCAGTAATTTCTTCTTTTAAAAATGCTATCTCTTTAGAATAATCCGTTAAGACCGGCGATTGAGAATATTTACTGAGTTGATTTTGAAGATGTTGAACTTCGCGGGAAATTTTTTTAAAGGGATTCCATAAGAACGTATTCGACGAAGATTCATTGTCTTCAATCAACTGCAACAGTTCCTGTATAAACTTATCGCCGTCGCTCTCTTCCGTCATCTCTCGGGAAAACTGCTGAAAAGCACGTTCCACAATTACCGTATAATCGAAGGTTATTTCCACATCCGGCTGTATGCCGAGCTCGAAGGACGACGCTTTGAAAACCGTTGTTAAAAAACTGTCAATGGTCCGGATATTAAAATCGGAATACTGTTCAAGAATACCATTAAGAGTGCGCTGAGCCTGCAGCACAATTTCCTGCGGCGGAAGATGAAGAAGTTCAGCCAGCCGGTTGAGTGTTTCAGAGTTTTCAAGCGCGGCTTCTTTCAATAATTTCAGAATGCGTTCTTTCATTTCTTTTGCCGCAAGCTTGGTAAAAGTTATGGCAAGAATATTTCGAAGAGAATTGGAAGAAATAACAGGCGATAAAATAAACTGAACATAGCGGTGCGCCAGGGTAAATGTTTTCCCCGAACCGGCTGATGCGGGAATTACATACACATGCGGAAATGTCAAATCTTTATCATTCGGAAACAGTGCCATGAAAAGAAGATAAGAAGATGAAAGGAAACTTACATCTCTTGACGCGAAGAAAGATCAATAGAAAACAATTCTTTTGATCGGGTATACACCCAGCCCACAATCACCAATGTCATAGTACCGCCGAAGACGACCGATGGAATTGTTCCCATTAATTTTGCCGCAAGACCGGATTCAAACGCGCCAAGCTCGTTTGAGGAGCTGAGAAACATTCCGTTTACCGCCTGCACTCGCCCGCGCAGTTCATCCGGCGTCATTAATTGAAGAATAGTAGAGCGGATAACAACGCTGACGCTGTCGAATGCGCCGCTTAAAAATAATGCAAGAAGCGAAAGCAGCATCGATTTTGAAAGAGCAAAGACAAGAATACAAATTCCGAACGAGAGAACAACAATAAGAAGATTTCGCCAGGCGTTTTTCATCGGTGAAATACGCGACAGCATCATAAGCGTTATGACCGCGCCGATAGAAGGAGCCGAGCGTAATAACCCCAGCCCTTCAGCACCGACATGCAGAATATCTTCCGCAAAGATCGGGAGAATTGCCACCACACCGCCGAAGAGAACGGAAAACAGATCGAGCGAAATAGAATACAAAATAATTTTTGTTTTGAAGACAAAACTTATTCCCTCTTTAAAGCTTGAAAAAATATTCTGATGTTTTATCTGTGTGCCGATTGGTTTATCTTCAATGAAGAAAATAAGAATGAACGCCGAGGCGACTAACGCCACAACAACAAACAATGTATTGGAAAAACCAAGTATCGCATAGAGAAATCCGGAAATCATCGGTCCGGCAATAGCGCCGGCCTGCCAGGCGGAGCTGCTCCATGTGGTTGCATTTTCATACACAAAGCGCGGAACCAAAAACGCACGAAGCGCCGTTGCCGCCGGCGAATAAAAAGCGCGAAGAACGCCGATCATAAATATTGTTATATAGATGCCGGTCAGCAGTTCTGCCTGCGATAATTTTTCCCGCATAGTATCCGTTGTATAGAAATGCAGAAACATGGAACTGAGAAATATTCCTCCCATGGCGATTAAAATTAATTTCTTTTTACTGACTCTGTCGGCAAAATGTCCGCCGAAGAGCGAAAGGCCGATAAACGGAATGGCTTCCACTAATCCGACAATACCAATGGCGAGCGGATCATGAGTCACCCGGTACAATTCATAACCGATAACAACTTCTTGAATAAGAAGCGCCGTCGTTAATAAAAAAGTAGCTGAAATAAAATATCTAAATTCGGGATAGCGAAACGCAAGGTAGGGATCTTTATTCATAGATAATTATGAGAAAAAACTTTAGCTTTCTCCTCGTCAATTGCATGGTCATTATTTTTTTACTTCGGCGGAAGGCAAAATTGTAATAACGCGTGTGTGAAGCAAACTGTACTTTACCAACAGCGGAAACAATGAAGCAATTCTGCGGACTGCCCTCTTAATTTTTTTCTTCTCTAATATACAAAATTTTTACGTTTTAAATGAGTTATTACATTCTGTAAAACTTGTTTTACCTTCCTGCCTTCCGTACATTACTCATAATCAAACTTTGGTGATTTATGAAAACTTTTCTCACGATACTCCTCTCATTGATTATCTTTTCAACCGCTGCTTCGGCATCAAATAATTCTATTCATCTCTTAAAAATTAACGGCAGCATTAACCCGACTACATACGATTATCTTAAAAAAGGAATTCAACGTGCCGAACAGTCCGAAGCCCGAGCCGTAATTATTGAGCTCAACACGCCCGGCGGGCTGCTTCAATCGACACGAGATATTGTAACGGAATTTCTTAACGCAAAAGTTCCGGTTGTTGTCTATGTTTCGCCTGCCGGCTCACGGGCGGCATCGGCGGGAGTGTTTATTACGCTTGCCGCAAATTTTGCCGTTATGGCACCGGGAACAAACATCGGCGCGGCGCATCCTGTTTCAACGCAGGGTGAAATGGATTCCGTCATGTCCGGTAAAGTGACGAACGATGCGGCGGCGTTCATTCGTACGATTTCAGAAAAACGGCAGCGCAATATTGCGTGGGCGGAAAATGCCGTTCGCAATTCTGTTTCCATTACCGAGACCGAAGCTTTAAAAGAACATGTCATTGATTTTATCGCACCGTCGTTGAATGCACTTCTTGATTCTCTCGACGGGAAAAAAGTTATTATTGAAAATGATACTCTGACTCTCGCAACAAAAAACGTAACTGTTGAAAACAAAGAAATGGGCTGGCAGCACAAACTGCTCGACACGTTAAGCGATCCGAATATTTCCTACATTCTTTTCCTCATCGGCATCTATGGTTTGTTTTTTGAATTGTATAATCCCGGAAGTATTTTTCCGGGAGTTGCCGGGGCTATTTCTATTATTCTTGCGCTCTATTCAATGCAGACGCTCTCTATCAACTACGCCGGGCTTGCCTTAATTGTTGTCGGCATTATTCTTTTTATTCTTGAAATTAAAATTACCAGTTACGGTTTACTTTCTATCGGCGGAGTCATTTCACTTTTCTTCGGGTCTATTATGCTTTTTCAATCAGAAGGCGATATTGAATTTGTCAGAGTATCTCTCAGTGTTGTTATTCCGTTGGTTATCGGAACGGCGCTCTTTTTCTTTTTTGTTATCGGCGCAGGAGTCCGCGCACAGTCGAGAAAAGTTACAACCGGGGAATCTGCAATTATCGGAAGCGAAGCGCTGACGTTAACCAAGCTAAACCCGAAAGGAAAAGTGCAGCTGCAGGGAGAAACTTGGTCGGCAGAAAGTCTTTCCGGCGATATTGAAAAAAATGTAAACGTGATTGTCACGGAAATTCAAGGGCTGCTGCTAAAAGTAAAAAAATAATTTTTTTGAAACTTTTCATCTCACAATTACTACAAAGGAGAATTATTATGGATGGATTAGTCAGTTTAATTATGCTGGTTATTCTCGCGGTTTTCATTCTTTTTAACCTTATTAAAATTCTTTCGGAATATGAGCGGGGAGTAATTTTTCGTCTCGGAAGATTAATTGCCGTTAAAGGTCCGGGATTGATTATTCTCATTCCCGGCATTGACCGCATGGTAAAAGTCAGCCTGCGAACCGTTGTGCTGGATGTAACGCCGCAGGATGTTATTACAAAAGATAACGTTTCAATAAAAGTGAATGCCGTTGTCTACTTCCGGGTGGTGCAGCCGGATAAAGCTATTATCAGCGTTGAAAATTATATTTATGCCACTTCGCAGCTTGCACAAACAACATTGCGAAGCATTCTCGGACAGTCCGAGTTGGATGATTTGCTGGCGCAGCGGGATAAAATAAATCATCAGCTGCAGGAAATTATTGACCTGCACACCGAGCCGTGGGGAATTAAAGTTTCAAACGTAGAAGTAAAACAGATTGATCTTCCGCCGGAAATGCAGCGGGCAATGGCGCGACAGGCAGAAGCGGAACGTGAACGGCGAGCGAAGATTGTTCACGCCGACGGAGAATTTCAAGCGAGTAAAAAACTTGCCGAAGCGGCGGCAGTGATCGAAAAAAATCCTATCTCGCTGCAGCTTCGCTATCTGCAAACGTTAACGGAAATTGCTTCGGAAAATAATTCGACGACAGTCTTCCCGCTTCCGATAGATTTAATTAAACCGTTTTTAAGCTTAGCGGAAAATAATTCTAAGGCAAAAAAATAGCTTCATATAATTAATGGTTTAAAAACCGAACAACAGAATAGCGTACATAAAAATGCCGCAGAGAAGAGATTCAATTCTTATTTTTCTGCGGCTGTTTTATTCATTCAAACGTTTTATACGGCAGCCTGACTTCCGCAATGTTCATTGAACGCACTCACTAAATCAGCCACTATTTCTCTTGCAGCGCGCCCTTCAATTTTATGGCGCGGAATAAAATGAACCAATTCCTGATCTTTATATAACGCAATTGCCGGCGACGAAGGAGGAATTCCCTGCAGCCATTGTTCGCGCAGACGCTCGGTTGCTTCTTTTTCCTGCCCTGCAAACACGCTTACCATATTCTCCGGTTTTGCCGCATTCATTAACGCTTCGCGAATTGCCGGACGCGCCTTTCCTGCGGCACATCCGCAGACTGAGTTGATAACAACAAGCATTGTTCCTTTGTTGCTGTTCAGCGCGCCGTCAACTTCTTCCGGCGTCATTAATTCTTTAATGCCAAGTTCGGTCAATTCATCCCGATACGGCTGAATCATTACTGGATCGTACATTTTATTTTGCCCTCTTTTAATTTATTGGTAATTGAAAAATGAACTATTGTTTCTAAAGAACGAAATACACAGTCTAATCGTTCAACAAATCTGTCAGCGCTTTTAGTTCCGTTATTTCCTTTTAAAAATACAAATTGTGAATAAATATACGCATTCTTCACAAACTGTGCAAAATGATGTTTCTTGTATGTGGAATCTATTTTCAGTATTTTTCATAAAATTTCAAAAAAATGAGTTCCATTAATCCACATACTGAAGAAGAAGTTCTTGACGAAACAAAAACGCAGGAACCGGCAAAGGCAATATTGTTTAATGATGAAGTTCACACTTTTGAAGAAGTTATTCATCAAATTATGAAAGCCACCGGCTGCGACCAGGCAAAAGCAGAATCTCTGACGTGGGAAGTTCACAGCGCAGGAAAAGCGATTGTCTATACCGGCGAGCTGGTAAAATGTTTACAGGTTACCAGTATTTTAGAAGAAATTGAATTAATGACTCAAGTTGAAGTATAAACGAACAATACGTGAAAGGATTTATGAAAAAAATATTTTTTCTTATGATAACCATCGTCTCGTTTTCTTTCGGAAGCGAGCTGATAAAATTTAACGATACCACAAACGGAAGCTGGAACGATTTTCAGGCTCTTGCCGCAGCCGGCAAAAAACTTATTTTTATCGACGCATACACCGATTGGTGCGTGTGGTGCAAGGTAATGGATAAAGAAACATTCTCCGATTCCGCTGTAGCAGAATTTATGAATTCGCACTTTATGAACGTGCGGTACGAAATGGAAACGGGATTTGGAATTACCATGTCGGCAAAATATCGCGTAAATGCCTTTCCGACCTTTCTTATTTTTTCCGCCGAAGGAAAATTAGTGTATCGAATTGTCGGTTTCCATAAGCCAAAAGAATTTCTTGAAATTTTAAATACGGCGCTGAATCCTTCCAAGCAGGAAAACCTCACCGGTGTTTCAAACAATTTGAATCCCGATTTTCCGAATTTCTACCTTGCCGCATTCGGAAAAAGCCAGACGCGCGTGCGGCCGGACAGCGCCACGGTGAATTCCTATCTTGCCTCTTCAGCAAACTTATCAGCCGAAGCGCCGTATTCCGTGATGTTCAAATTTTATTCATTGTTGCGTCCTGAATTTAAACAGTATCTTCTCGACCATTTTGATACGTTGAAATATCTTTACGGCAAAAACGATATGGAAAATATTGCCGGCAGCATTATCCGCGGTAAACTTTCTTCCGCCGTTAAACATGCAGACGAAGCAGAACTTTCGGAAGTGATTACACTTTCTCAAAAGTATTTTCCAGAAAATTCAAAAACAATGGAATTAAATTATCGGCTGCAATATTTTACCGGAACCAAACAATGGAAAAAATTTGCCGACGAAGTGGAAAAAGGAATCGCCGCTAACCTTGTTGAAGAAAACGGCACCAACAGCTTTGCGTGGGCGGTGTATGAACAATGCGATGAAAAACCGGTTATTCAACGAGCGGCGCATTGGATGCAAAACGTGATTGAAAAATTTCCGCGCTATATGTTTGTGGATACGTACGCCGCCCTTCTCTACAAAAACGGCGAACTGAAAAACGCCAAGCGGTTCGCCGAAAAAGCTATCGCATTCGGAAAAGAAGAAAAAACGGATGTAAAAGAAACAGAAGAATTACTGCAAAAAATAAACAGCGAACTGAAACCGGAACGAAAACAAAATTCCATAAAAAAGAAAAAGTAAGAGAGATGCAAAAATAATTTATGACTTCACGAGAAATACGACAATCATTTTTAGATTTTTTCAGATCGAAAAATCACACCATCGTTCCCAGCGCGCCGGTTATTCCTCACGGCGATCCGACATTGCTCTTTACGAATGCCGGCATGAATCAATTTAAAGAAGTTTTTCTTGGAACAGGGAAACGGGAATACACGCGCGCTGCCGACACGCAGAAATGTATCCGTGTCAGCGGAAAACATAATGATTTGGAAGAAGTCGGGCGAGACACTTACCATCACACGTTGTTTGAAATGCTCGGCAACTGGTCGTTCGGCGATTATTATAAAGAAGAAGCCATTGCGTGGGCATGGGAATTATTAACGGAAGTTTGGAAAATGCCGAAGAATCGCTTGTGGGTGACGGTGTACAAAACCGACGAGGAAGCGGCAGCCGTGTGGAAAAAATATATTGCGCCGGAGCGCATTCTCCGATTCGGAGAAAAAGAAAATTTCTGGGAAATGGGTGATACCGGTCCGTGCGGTCCGTGTTCAGAAATTCATATTGATTTAACAAAAGAAGGAACGGCGCCGGCATCGTTAGTCAATGCCGGTTCGCCGGAGCTTATCGAAATTTGGAATCTTGTGTTCATTCAGTATAACCGAAATGCCGACGGCTCGCTGACCGAGCTTCCGGCAAAACATGTCGATACGGGAATG
>JACFMZ010000006.1:20163-22824 GCA_019455105.1 Bacteroidota bacterium
TTTGAACGCGTTTGCGCTGTTATGGTTTCAATGAAAAATAATTTTCAAAAGTTTCCATCAAATTACGACAGCGATGTTTTTACGCCGCTGATTTCCAAAATCAGCGCACTGGCGGGAATTTCCTATCATGCGGGAGACAGTGATACGGATGTTGCCATGCGCGTTATTGCCGATCATATACGCGCGTTAACATTTTCAATCGGCGACGGCGCTATTCCGTCAAACGAAGGGCGCGGCTACGTACTTCGCCGAATACTTCGCCGTGCTGCGCGCTGGGGACGAAAATTAAATTTCAAAGAACCATTTATGTTTCAGCTTGTGGCAACATTAGTTGAAACAATGAGCGATGTGTTTCCGGAAATTAAAGAACATCAGACGCATATTGAGCGGGTAATAAAAAGCGAAGAAGAAAGTTTCAACCAAACATTAGACCGCGGTTTGGATATCTTTGAACATGCCGTAAAAGAACTGAAGCAATCTAAAACATTTCCCGGTGAAACAGCATTTAAATTGTACGATACGTTCGGATTTCCGCTTGACCTTACGCAATTATTATGTTCCGAACGGGGATTGACTGTTGATGTTGCCGCATTCACAACATTAATGGAACAGCAGCGCGAACGCTCGCGAAAAGCCGACTTGTACGGCGGTGAAGAAAACAGTGGTGAAACAAAAGGAAAAGAATTAGCGCGCAGTTTAAAATCCGAACAATATGAAAAGGATTTCCAATTTACCGGCTACGACGACATTGAAGGAAAAGGAAAAATTCTGGATATCGAAGGAAATTTTCTTGTTCTCAATTCTACTCCATTCTACGGCGAAGCCGGCGGACAGCTCGGCGATACGGGAGAAATAATTGTTGAAGGAAAATCTTTTGCCGTGCTCGATACGCAAAAAAGCGGAAAGGTAAATGTTCATATTCTCGACAAGCCGCTTCCGAAAAAGTTTCTCGAAAAAGAAGCAGCGGCGCAGGTAAACAGCACTCGCAGAAGTTCTATCATTCGCAATCACACGGCAACGCATCTTGTGCATGCGGCGCTGCGAAAAGTGCTGGGAACACATGTTCATCAAGCCGGCTCATTAGTTGCGCCGAATCATTTGCGGTTCGACTTTGCACATTTTCAAAAAGTGAGCGAACAGGAAATTTTGGAAATTGAAAATATTGTGAATGAAAAAATTATTGAAGGAATTCCGCTTCAGCATCACCGCAACATTCCGTTTGATGAAGCAAAAAAAATGGGCGCCATGATGTTTTTCGGCGATAAATACGGCGAACGGGTGAATGTTGTGCAGTTCGGCGAATTCAGCAAAGAATTCTGCGGCGGCATTCATGTAAACAATACCCGCGATATCGGATATTTTAAAATCCGCACGGAAGGAAGCAGTGCCAGCGGCATTCGGCGCATTGAAGCATTAACCTATGATTACGCAAAAGATTATCTCACCCTGCAGAATAAAACATACCGCGAACGCGTGGAACAGGCGTATGATATTATTGATGCCATTCAATCGCTGCACGGCGAATTATCTTCCTCTTCCCCGTTCAGTAATGAAGAAATTCTCGGACTCGATTCACAACTACGGAAATTGGAAGATATTCCCGACGTGCCGGCAACAATTGTCACCGGCGAATTACAGAATGAATTTTCTGCACAGCATCGCCGCTTTCAGGAATTAGAAAATTTTATTTTGGAATTAACCGAAAAGAAAAAACTGATTGAAAAAGCAAAATCAAAAGCCGCGTTATCTTCGGCAAGTTCCCGGCTTGAAGCTTTTATTGCCAACGCTGTTGATGTAAACGGAATTTCCGTAATCGCTCAAAAAGTTGAAGCGGAAAGCATGGACTCGCTTAAATCGCTCGGTGATTCGCTGCGCGAAAAACTTTCCAACGGCGTAGGACTTCTTGCTTCTATCATTGATGAAAAAGCAGCTCTCGTCTGCGTTGTAGGCGATTCGGTAATTACAGAAAAAAATCTACAGGCAGGAAAAATTGTCGGCATTGTTGCAAAACAATTAAACGGCGGCGGCGGCGGGAAACCGCACCTGGCAACCGCCGGCGGAAAAGATATTGCAAAACTTGATGAGGTGCTGAAGAATTTTCCGGACACGGTGAAAGGATTTCTTTTATAATGCATATTTTTGAAAAATTACAATCCATTATTCAATCGAAACGCGCCGGCTATTTTGTTCTTGTTGATCCGGATAAGATTTTAGAAGAGCATATTTCTTCATTTGCGGAAAAAGCAGAACAGTCCGGCGTTGATGCGTTTCTTGTCGGCGGCAGTTTAATTGTGGATGATTCCTTTGAGCGATGCATTGAATTATTAAAAAAATATTCCACTTTGCCGGTAATAATTTTTCCGGGCAATGTTCAGCAAATTTCCCGTAACGCTGACGCGATATTGTTCATTAGTCTTATCAGCGGAAGAAACCCGCAGTATTTAATTGGCGATCATGTTATTGCAGCGCCAACGATTAAAAAAATTGGATTAGAAACCATTTCTACGGCGTATATGCTCGTCGAATCCGGGCAGACAACTTCGGTAGAATTTATCAGCAGCACGCAGCCGCTTCCGCGCACCAAGCCGGATATTGCCGTAGCTCATGCATTAGCGGCGGAATTTCTCGGGTTTAAAATGCTCTATCTCGAAGCGGGCAGCG